>NZ_ATUL01000038.1:0-15551 GCF_000420185.1 Thioalkalivibrio sp. ALR17-21
TAGAGATCGAGGCTGGAATCGTTGTCGGCGTGTTCCACGCTCAGTTCCAGCCGCCAGTCAGGAGCGGGATCCCAGGCCCAGCCCAGTCGGGCCCGGTTCAGCCGATCGCGGCGCCGGTCGAGGAACGCGGGGTCGTCTTCGCGGTGACGGCTGACGAGATGGTCCAGACGCAGGTCGATCCGGTGGTGTTCGTCGACGGCCCAGCCCGCACCCGCCTGCAGTCCGGCATAGCGGCGTCCGAAGTGCTCACCGCGCGAGCGGCGGGCGCGGTCTTCCCCCCCCAGCGTCCCGCCGAACACGCGCAGCCGGGGGTCGGGGCGCCAGCTGACGCGGGCACCGGCCGCGACCCCGTCCACATCGCGGGCGTCGGCGGGCTTGTGCTGCACCCGGCTGACCTGCCCGAACAGGGTGTACTCCAGCGGCCGACCCGGGCGCAGGGTCCATTCGGCGCCGGCCGTGGCCCGGGTATTGCGGACATCGTCGTCGCGGCGGGTGTGACGCAGTTCCAGGGGCAGGGTCAGGCGCCAGCCGTCTCCGAGCAGTACCGGCCCGCCGCGCAGCCGGGCGGTGTAGCGGTCGAAGTCGCGTTCGGAATGATATCCGCGTCCCTCCAGTCCGCCCTGCAAGAACCAGCCCCGGCGGTCGCTCGTCTGGCGTTGGTGGGCGAAGCCGCCGTACAGCTCGAAGAAACGGTCGCTTTCGGGGTCGGGCAGCTGCAGGGGCAGCACGCCGAACAGGGCTACGTCGTCATCGGTGTGGGCGCCCACGTTGCTGTCGTGCCCCAGGCGCGCGCCCAGGTGCCAGCGGGTGACGGCATCGCGGACCGGCGCAGGACGCCCGGCCTCGCGCTCCTCGATCGCCGTCAGGAACCATTCGATGCGGCGGACCACCGCCGAGGGCGGTGGCGGGTCGCGTTCCAGGACGCGGGTGAAATGGCGCCGGGCGGCGATCGTGCTGCCCATGGCGAAATGCGCCCTGGCCAGCTCCAGGCGTGGCAGCGGGGCCTCGGGATCGTGCATCAGCACACGCTCGAAGGCCAGCAGGGCATGGTCGGGTTCGCCGCTTTCCAGCGCGGCGATGCCGAACGCCAGGTCGAAGTCCGGATCGCCCGCGTGTGCCTCGAACTGCTCCTGGCCGAGGGTGAAGGCGTCGGCGTGGTCGCCGGCCTCGTTCAGGCGTTCCAGCCGTTCAACCGGGCTGTCCCCCCGGGCCGACGCGGACGTGGCGGTCAGGCCGAGCGCGGCCACCAGGACGAGGACCGGCAGATGCTGCCAGCGGCGACGGATTTCGGGGGGGCGGGTGCGGGTGGTCAGGACGGACATGGCGCGATCTCCGTGCGCGGGGTTCAGGGACGCCGGATCCCGGGGAGGCGGTCGGTGTCGATCTCGTCGATCTGGCGCGGGTCGAGCTGCTGTTCGGCGTAGCGCCGATACACGCCCTCGTCGACGAACACCCGGAACAGGTCGGGGTCGAGATGGCCGTCCTCGACCATGCGTCCCATGATGGTCAGTGCCTGCGACAGGGGCATGGGCTTCTTGTACGGGCGGTCGGGGGCGGTCAGCGCCTCGAACACGTCGGCGATGCCCATGATGCGTGCCGGGATCGACAGCTGGTCGCGGGTCAGGCCGCGAGGATAGCCACGCCCGTCCATGCGTTCGTGGTGGCCCAGGGCGTACTCCGGGACCCGCCGGAGGTGACGCGGGAAGGGGAGCTGTTCCAGCATCTGCATGCCCACGGTCATGTGGCCCTCCATGATCCCGCGTTCCTCGTCGTTGAGCGTGCCGCGCCGGATGCACAGATTGCGGACCTCGTTTGCGTCCAGCAATGGACGTTGCTTGCCATCCAGCGCGGTCCAGTGGCGGTGGGCGAGGGCCTCGATACGGGCGATGTCCTCGTCGGTCATGAATTCGCCACCGGTGTTGGAGCGGCGCAGGAATTCGAGGTCCTGGTTCAGGCCCTCGCGGCGTTCGGCGCTGGCGCGATCCACCTCCTGCAGGGCTTCGCTGCCGCCGGGCTGGCGGGCGAGAGCCTCGCGCAACTGCCGGATCTCGTAATCGCGTGCGAGGACCTCGACCCGGTCGCCGATTTCGTCGATGCGGTCGAAGATACCTTCCAGCTTGGTGGACTTTTCCATCACGTGATGCGGCGTGACGACCTTGCCGCAGTCATGCAGCCAGGCGGCGGTGCGCAGTTCGTAGTAGTCGTCGGGCCCGAACCGGAAATCGCGGACCGCGGGGTCGCCGGATTCGCTGGCGGCCTCGGCCAGCAGCAGGGTGGCCTCGGGGACCCGGCGGCAGTGGGCGCCGGTGGAGGGCGATTTGGCGTCGATGGCGGTGGCGATGACCTGGACGAAGTGGTCGAACAGTTCGCGCAGCTCGTCGATCAGGCGCTGGTTGGTGAGCGCCACCGCGGCCTGCGAGGCGAGTGACCGCGCAAGATCCCGGTCCTGTTCGTCGAACGCCCGGATGCCGCCGTCCACGGTCTTGTTGAGCAGTTGCAGCGCCGCGATGACGTTCCCCTCGTGGTTGCGCAGGGGAACGGTCAGGTTGGAGCAGGTGCGGTAGCCGGTGCGTTCGTCGAAGTCGCGTGTGCCGGAGAAGTCGAACTCTTGTTCACGGTAGACGTCCTCGATGTTCGCAGTGCGGTCATTGAGTACCGACCACACGACCACCAGACGGTCATTGGGTCGGCCGTCCGGATGGTGGAGGGGGACCGGGGGCAGCTTGCCGTCCACCGGGTCGCCGGTACCGCCAAGGTGCAGGCGCAGGGTATCGTTCTGCACCAGGGCGAATTCGAGCTCCTGGCGGTCGGAATCCAGCAGATACACGGATCCGGCGTCGGCACCGGTCAGGGCCCGGGCGTGGCTCAGGATCTGCTCCAGCAGCTGCGGCTTGTCGCGTTCGGCCGACAGCGCAATCCCGATCTCGTTGAGCCGGCGCACGCGTTCCAGCAGGTCGTCCCGGGCTTGCTCGTTGCTGTGCGTCATGGCGCCTTCCCCGCGGGGTGACCACCGGCCACACGCGCGATCCGCGTGTCCGGCAGGACTTCCCGCCATTCCCCCTTTGGCAGAATAATGGACCGGACCGGCGTGGCCGTCCAGAAAATCCGGAGGTGTACCCCCGTTGGGTGTTTGCCTAAACTTCGGCTTCCGCCACTCCCCCGGAAACCGCAGCGTGAAATTCTACCTCATAGACCGTCAGTTTTTCCGGCATCCGCAGCATTACCTGCAGCAGGTGGGTGTGGCATTTCTGGTGATCGCGGGGCTGGTGGCGGGACTGGGTATGGTCACCGAGGTGGTCGTGGTGGCGGCCATTGGTTCCAGCGCGTTCATTACCTTCGCGATGCCGCATTATCCGACCGCCACCGCGCGCCGGCTGATCGGCGGGCACGTCCTCTGCATCGCAGTGGGCTGGCTGTGGTCGGTACCGTACGCCGCGGGCGTGTTCGGCAACGGCGATGCCGCCCTCGCGATGGCGGCGGGGGCCGCGCTGGCGAGTGCCAGTCTGGTGATGCTCATTTCGGACACGGCCCATCCGCCGGCGGCCGGGAACGCGATCGCGTTCGCCATCCTCGGGATGTCGCTCCCGCATGTGCTGTTCTCGGTGGTGGCGGTGCTGCTGCTGGCCCTGATCCGTTACATGCTGCGCGGCTGGCTTCGCAACCTGGTGTGAGCCGCGCGGATCAGGCCTCGCGCGGCAGGTCGTGGCTGAGGGCCTCGGCACCCGGGTTGCCGATGATGCACTGGTCGACCTGGCGCAGGCTGCGGGCCGCCCATTGCCGCCAGTCGGGGTCGCGGGCATGCCGTTCGACCTCGAGCAGCACCAGACGCTCCACGTTGGGATTGCCCTGTTCCCGCGCCTCGGCGCGTGCCCGTTCCAGTTCCTGCCACCCCTCCGGATCCGCCCCGTGCGCGAGTTCCAGCAGGCTGCGGGCACGCTGGAGGCGGATGGTCGGCTGGAAACAGCGGTCACCGCGCTGCAGCGAGCTGGCCAGTGCCGCATCGGCGATCGTCAGGCATTCCTGCGGATCGGGGGCTCCGCGCCGGATCGCGTCCAGCAGGAACAGCCGGAACAGGGTGCTGACGCCGTCCATCACGCCGCGCATGATCTCCACCTGCTCGCGGATGATGTCCACGGCCTGGTCATCGCCCAGCCGGGTGCGCGCCCAGGCGGACACCGCGACGGCCCCGGTGCGCCACAGCGGGTAGTCGTAGGCCTCGGCGATGTCGTGGGCCTTGCGCGAGGCCGCCAGTGTTTCGTGCGGGCGGTCGGCGAAGAAGCCGAGGGCCGAGCGAAAGCTGTAAACGAAGGCCTGGGTCGGCCGGTGATCGAGCTGGTCGGCTTGCTGGCAGGCCCGGTCCATCTCCACCCAGGCTCGCTCGTGGTTGCCGGAAAACAGCAGCGTCCAGGCGAAAAAGGCGCGTGACAGTATGGCGGGGTTCTCGGTGTGGCGGGCGATCAGGTGCGCGTGATCGCGCGGCTGGTAGAGCTCCAGTGCCCTTGTCTGGTGGTCCATGGCCTGGCGGAAGTGCCCGGTCCAGAAGCAGGTGTTGCCCTGGGCGTAGCTGGCGGCGATCCGCAGCAGACGATCACCCGAACGCTCCGCCACCATCTCCGCTTCGTGCGCAAGGCGGGCGGCTTCGTCGAAGCCCTGACAGGATCCGGCTCCGTGCCACAGCCCCCACAGTACGCGGAAATGCTCCACGGGGTCGCGCTCGGGCCGCGACAGCTCCGCCGCGCGTTCGAACAGGCCGTGGACCGTGCGCGAGCCGTAGCCCATCAGCGCCAGGCTGGCCGACCCCAGCCCGCTGAGGGCCCGCAGGGTGTCGGCCTCGTTGAGCGAGGCGCTGTCGGCGAGGTCGTTCTGGAGGCAGTCGAGGGCATCCTGAAAGTGCTGCGCCGCTTCCGGCAGCATGCCGCGGGCAAAGGCCTGCTCGCCGGCCTGCAGCCAGTGGGTCACCGCTTCGCGGTAACGACCGGCCTGGTGCAGGTGCAGCGCGACCCGGCCGCCGGCCGGCGCCCCGTGCGGACGTTCCGCCTCTTCCTGCAGCAGATCCGCGAGCCGGTCGTGCAGCCGGGAGCGCTCCGAACGCAGCATGGCTTCCAGTGCGCTTTCCCGGTACAGCGCATGGCGGAAACGGAACAGGCTTCCCTCGGAGGCGCCGGCCGGTTCGACGAACCCCTTGCGCATCAGCAGTCCCAGTTGCTGGCGGACGTGATCGGTGGAGCGTTCGAGCAGCCGGGCCAGGATGTTGACGCTGAAATCGCGCCCGATGACCGCCGCCGCACGTGCCAGTTCGCGCGCCGGCCCCAGCTGCTCCATGCGCGCGATCAGGAGGTTGTTCAGGCCGGGGGGCAGTTCATCGCCGGGAGTGCCCGGGTGCCCGTGTTCGAGCGCGAAGCGGGTCAGCTCTTCGAGGAACAGCGGTACGCCTTCGCCCCGCGCGACCAGTTCGTCGCGCACCGGGCGTGGCAGGGCCTGGCCGGGGTCCAGCGCGGCCACCAGATGCCCGGCCGCCGCATTGTCCAGCCCCTGCAGAACGATGGACTCCATCTCCACGTCGCGCCATTCGCTGCGATAGCTCATGCGCGCGGTGAGCACCACCATCAGGGCGGCATCGCGGCCACGGTGGTGCAGTCGCCGCAGGAATTCCGACGTCGCGGAGTCCATCCAGTGCAGGTCATCCACGATCAGCAGCAGGGCCCGGCCGCGCACGCCGGTCAGGGTCAGATCCACGAGGGCGTCGAGCAGGTGGTCGCGGTCGACGTTCCCGGAGCGGAACAGCTCATGGTCCGGCGTTGTGGGACAGGTCAGCCAGCCGGCAATGGCGGCGGCCTTTTCCGCAGCTTCGCCGTGGCGTTGCAGAAGCCTGCGGAGGAGGCGTTCGGCCGCCGCCCGGCGGTTGCGTTCGGCCGCCCATCGTCCCAGCGCCTGGCGTACCGGGGCCAGCAGCTGGCGGGCGGTGTCCTCGCGGCATTTGAGGGCCCGGACCACGCCGTGACCATCCACCTGTTTGGCCAGGCCGCGGGCCAGACGGCTCTTGCCCATGCCCGCCTCGCCCTGGATCAGGACCCAGCGGGAACCGCCACGGCGGGCCCGGTCCCATTCGCCCCGCAGGCGGCGCAGTTCCGCATCGCGGCCGGCCAGCGGGGCCTGACGGGTCGCCGGGCGCGCATCCACGCGGTCGCGCGGACCCGGGTCTTCGATGACCCGGAAGCCGCCGGGACGTCCGCGCCAGGGCTGGAATTCAAAGAAACCTTCGAGGTTTTCCCGCAGCTCGGGCGACACCCACAGGATGCCGGGGCGCAGGGAACGCGCGATGGCCTGGACGCGTGCGGTGAAACGGCCGGCAGGGTCGGGGATGTCGGGGTCGTCACCGGTGATCACGGTGTCGATGTCCACCGCCGCGCGCAGTTCGACCCCGGACGGCGCGGTGCCCAGGGCCTGCCAGGCCGCCCGGACCGCGTCCATCATGGCCTCCTCGCGCCCGGCCGGGTAGCCGAAATATGCCAGCAGGCCCTGTCCCGGGGCGCGTACTACGTGGCCGTGATGCGCCAGCAACAGAGCGTCCAGCGTTTCCAGCGCTGTGCGGATCCGTTCCCATTGTTCTTCGATGTCCAGGTGTTCGGGGGCCCGCAGATCGCAGACCACGAGCACCAGCCGGCGGCGCTCCTGGCGCAGGCCGATGGCGGAGGCCGGAGCGCGGTCGGTCCGCTGCGCGGCCCCTTCATCGCGCGCGCGTTCGAGCTGTTCGCGGATTTCGGTCAGCGCCGGCCCGGGAGCGTAGCCGTCGGTTTCTTCCAGGAGCTGTTCGACGCGGCGATAGTGTTCTTCGGCACGTGCCGGCTGGCCGGCCAGCAGCAGGGTCCGCAGAAACACCGCATTCAGGGCCTCGTCTGCCGGGGCGAGGTCCAGCAGGCGACGCATCTCGCGGATCCCGCGCTCCGGTTCGCCCGCGCGACGCAGGTATTCGTGGAGGCGCTCGACCGAGGCGCGCGCATGCGACCACAGGGCTTCGCGCTGCTGTCGCACCCAGTTTTCCAGGCGGGGCAGTCCCTCCGCCACCGCGTCGGTGGCGAGGAAATGTCCCTGATACAGCCCCAGGCGTGCCAGCTCGCGGTCGGCAAGGTTCAGGGCGTCATCCGGGCTGGCTTCGGGCGGAGCGGCGTACGCGGTCGCGAGGGAGGTGTCTTCGGCAGCGATCCGGAGGAAATCGGCGCGGCAGCGATCGTCGAGCCGGAAGCCGACGTCGCGGGTCGCCGCCTGCAGGTTTTCCGCGAGGGTGTCGCCCAGGTGGCGGCGGATCTGGAACAGGCCCTGACGCAGATTGACGCGGGCGTTGTTGGAATCGAGTTCGGGCCAGAAGAGTTCGGCCAGTTCGCGGCGCGGGACACGGCGGGGGCTCTCGGCAATCAGATAGATCAGGAGCAGCCCGGCCTTGGTCCCGGACAGGGCCGGAATCTCGCGGTCGTCCACGCTGACCCGCTCGGTCCCGAGCGTCGTGATCTCCAGTTGCGCCAAGGCCTTCCCCCCGTGCCGATCACCGGCCACTCGGATCATACCAGTGTTGGCCGGGGCGCTGAATGCCCCCTGAAAAGACAGGGTTGGGCGGGGTGGTGTCAGTCGATGCGGATGGTGCTGTACCCCTGCCGCTCGTAGCCCATGATGGACAGGAAGGTGTTGCCGACCAGCTCGATGCCGGGCAGCAGGTCCTGTTGCCCGAGATCGAAGCGCCGGGTGGCGATGCTGCAGGCCTCCATGTGCACGTTGTCGAGACCCTGCAGATCCCGCAGACGGTCGTGCAGGCGTTCGACCGCGTCAGCGTCGGCGAGGTCGAGATGATCGGTGGAGTCCGCGACCAGACCGGCAGCCCCGCCACGGAAGGCGAAGATCATGTGCGGTTCCAGGCCCTGTCGCTGCATGTCCTCGCGGGTCTCGAGAATCACGTCCAGCCGCGCGATCAGGCGTTCGGGATCGCCCAGGGTCACGTCCCAGAGGATGTGTCCTTCCTCGAGGCCGTCGATGGCGCGAGCATCGTCCGGCTTGTCCGCCAGTGCGGGCAGCGCCAGGGCCAGCAGGAGCAGGAGCGCCAGACCGCGGGACAGGCCGGAGATCGGGGAATGGTCGAGTGTCATCGGTCGCCTCCGTCAGATAGGTTACTTGAGGATAGCAGGTGACGCTCCGCCAGCAGGCGATAGGGGCCGGGGTGGCCGTCACGACCGGATTCGATCAGCACCAGATGATTCGCATGCCAGACCACGGGGACGGGCGGTGCCTCGACTTCGGGCGGCGTCGGCGCGTGGCGGCGCAGGGTTACGTGCGGGCGGAACGGGCGCTCTTCGAGCCGGACCCCGGCGGCGCGGCAGGCCCGGGTTGCGGCGCTGGCAAGGGCTTCCAGCCCCGGCGGGGTGGATGACGGTCCGATCCAGCTGACGCGGGGACCGGGGAAATGCCCGTAGCGGTCCAGGTGCAGGTCCACGGCATGTTCCGGGAGCGCCGCCAGGGCCTGTGCCAGGGCCTCGGCGACCGGCGCACCCACGGTGCCGGCAAACGCCAGGGTCAGATGCAGGTGGGCGTGCGGTACCGGACGCCCCGGTCCCGGCAGTTCCCGGGCCAGCGCATGCAGGGCATCGCGGGTGGCCGGGTCCGGCCACAGGGCGAAGAAGACCCGGCGTTCGGCGGGCGTGGCAGTCACGGCGTTCACGGGCGCGGCAGGTTTTCGCGCTGGCGGCGTTCCCACAGGGTTTTGCGGCTGATGCCCAGGGCACGGGCGAGTTCGGTCTCGTTCATGCGGGTCTGATTCTCCAGCACGAACTGGCGGAAGTAGTCGTTGAGGCTGGTGCTCGCCGGGGGCTCCGGGGCTGAGGGGCCGCTGGCGGCTGGCGCGCTGGCATCGAGGCCGAGGTGCGCGGGCTCGATACGTGCTTCCGGGGCCAGCACCGCGCCGCGCTCCAGCGCGTTGGCCAGCTCGCGCACGTTGCCGGGCCAGTCGTGACGGCGCAGGAGTTCCAGGGCCGCCGGTGTCAGCTCCGCCGGGCCGCCGGCGGAACTGCGTTCGGCCAGGAAATGCCGGGCCAGGACTTCGATGTCCTCCGGTCGTTCGCGCAGGGGCGGGATCGCCAGTTCCAGCACCCGCAGGCGGTAATACAGATCGGCGCGGAAGCCGCCGTCGGCGATCATGCGCTCGAGGTCACGATGGGTAGCGGCCAGCAGCCGGACATCCACCTGCCGGGCCTCGCTGGATCCCACCGGCCGAATCTCGCCATCCTGCAGAAAGCGCAGCAGGCGGGCCTGGGCGGCCGGGGCGAGTTCGCCGATCTCGTCGAGGAACAGCGTGCCGCCGTGGGCACTCGCGATCAGGCCGGTGCGGGCCTGTACGGCCCCGGTGTAGGCCCCCCGGGCGTGGCCGAACAGCTCCGCCTCCACCAGGCCCTCGGGGATGGTGGCGCAGTTGACCGCGACGAAGGGACCGTCGGCCCGCGGCCCCAGACGGTGCAGTGCCCGCGCGGCCAGTTCCTTGCCGGTGCCGGATTCCCCGCGCAACAGCACGGTGGATTCGGTCTGTCCGATGCGGCGGATCTGTTCGCGCAAGTGGTGGATACCGGGGCTGTCGCCCTTGAGGCCCAGATCGTCGCTGCTCGTGTCCCGCTCCGCGTCCGCATCGGGCTGCGCGCCGGCGCGTCGGCGCAGGGTGGCCCGCAGCGTCAGCAGCAGGGCGTCGTGGTCGAACGGCTTGGCGATGTAGTCCGCGGCGCCGTTTTTCATCGCCTCCACCGCCGACGGCACCGAGGCGTAGCTGGTCATGATCACCACCGGCGCGCGGGTCTCGCCCAGCAGCTGCGTGCCTTCGCCGTCGGGCAGGCGCAGGTCGGCCAGCAGCAGGTCCGGCTCGCCATGCTCCAGCCGCTCGCGGGCCCGGGCAAGATCCTCCGCGGTGTCCACCGTCAGGCCGTGGTGGACCAGATAGCGGCTGACGGCACGCCGGATCGGGGCCTCGTCGTCCACCAGCAGGATGCGCGTCATGACGGATCTCCTCCGGGGAGCGTGAGCAGAAAGCGGGCGCCGCCCTCGGGGCGGTTGGTCGCGGTCAGGGTACCACCGTGATCCTGCACGATGGAGTAGGCCACCGGCAGGCCCAGGCCGGTGCCCTGGCCGGTGGGCTTGGTGGTGAAGAACGGCTCGAACAGCCGGTCGAGGCTGTCGGGCTCGATGCCCGCGCCTTCGTCCTCCACCGCGACCCGGATGCGGCCGTCGCGGCGTTCCGCGCCCACGCGCACCGTGGCCCCCTCGGGTGAGGCCTGTTCGGCGTTGGTCAGCAGGTTGATGAACACCTGCAGAAGGGGCCCGCGGGCCCCGCGGACCTGCAGCCCCGGGGTGTCCAGACCGAAGGTGACGAAGTGCAGGTCCTTGCGGCCGGCCAGCCGGGTCAGGCGGATGGCCTCGTGGATCAGTTCCGCGGGGTCGAGGTCTTCGAACCGGCTGCCGGCCGGTTCCTCGGCATGGGCGAAGGTGATCAGCGACTGCACGATGTCGTTGATGCGACGGGTCTGTGCCAGGACGTCGTCGGCGACCGCACGGATCTCGTCGGGGTCGTCTTCCAGCGGCAGGGTCTGCGCGAGCGAGGCGATGCCGGTCAGGGGGTTGCCGATCTCGTGCGCGACCCCGGCGGCGAAACGGCCGATGGAGGCCAGGCGGTCGCTGTGGGCGATCTCCGCCTCCAGCTGGGCGCGGTCCGTGACATCCTCGATCAGGATGATGCGTCCCTCGCGCCGCCCCTCGGAATCCAGCAGGTCGGATTTGTGGAGGTTCAGCCGCCGGCCGCCGTCCTCCAGTTCCAGATGCAGCTTGTACCATTGTCGGTCGGGGCTCTCGATGAACGCCGTCAGCAGCCCCCGCCAGGGTCGCGGCAGGCTGTCCAGCGGCTGCCCGGTGGCGGTGTCCGGCGGGATGCCGGTCAGCTGGCCGAGGGCCTGGTTCCAGCCGGTGATCTCGCCGCTGGCGGTCAGGCTGGCCACGCCCAACGGCAGTTCGTGCAGGATCTGGCGGTGGAAACGGCGCAGGGCATCCAGTTCGGCGGCCAGCCCGGACAGCGGCAGGGCGCGCGTCTCCAGCTGTTCCTCCACCCGGCGCAGACTCTCGCCCAGGGTATGGCGGCCGGCGGCGTCCAGGCGCAGGTGCTGGTCGACGATCATGCGTGCCAGCACCGGCCCCAGCAGTCCGGAGAGGTTGCGCTCGATGCGTTCGCGCAGGCGCCGCAGATCACTGCGCGAACGGGTGTGGCGCGGCAGGCCCAGTTCGTCCAGCGCCCGCTGCACCTCGTGGTGCGCCGGTCCCGGACCCAGGGTAGCGGCCAGCGCGGTCTCCATCTCGCCCACGTCACCGGCCAGCGGCAGCCCGCCGGCGGTTCCCGCGGTGGCGTCGCCCGGGCAACAGGCACGGCCGGCCTCGCGCTCCTCCGGATTGGGCCGGGTCAGCAGGGATACCGCCACGAACAGCAGCGCGTTGACCCCCAGGCTGAGGGTCAGGGCGAACGTCCAGGGGTCGAGATGGCCGGCCTGCAGCCAGTTCCGCGGGTCCGGCAGGCCGGGCAGGATGCCGGCGGTGTCCAGCAGTGGCAGCACCAGGGTGAACATCCAGCCGAGGATGCCGGCACCGAGGCCGGCGAGGAAGCCGAAGCGGGTGGCCCGGTTCCAGAACAGCAGCCCGGCCAGCCCCGGCAGCAGCTGGGCCACGGCGGCGAACGAGATCAGGCCCAGTTCGGCCAGCCCTTCGACCACCTGCAGCACGCCGTAGAAGGCGTAGCCCAGACCGATGATCAGTACCACCCAGGTGCGGCGGGCCCACAGCAGGCGGCGGTACAGGTTGCTGCCCGGCGCGTCGTCTTCCTGCAGCCGGCCGATCGGGGTGAGGTAATTGGTGCCCATGTGGGCCAGGGCCAGGGTGGTCACGATCATCATCGCGCTGGCCGCCGAGACCCCGCCGATGAACACCAGCAGCGCCAGCGTGGCCGAGTCCAGCCACCCGGCGATGCCGATGGCGTAGTAGTTGGGGTCGATCGCGAGCCCGGCCGCCTCCCCGGCCCAGTAGAGCACCGGCATCGGCAGGTTCAGCAGCAGCAGGAAGGCCGGAAACGCCCACGCCGCACGGTTCAGGGCGCGCGGGTCGATGTTCTCGGTGAACAGCATGTGGAACTGGCGCGGCAGCAGGAACGCGGCGGCGAAGGCCAGCACCATCATCGCGAACCAGCCGCCTTCGCGCACCGGGGCGTAGAGTGCCTCGGTGGCCCCGGGGTTGGCGTCCAGCCATGCGTTCAGACCGGCCGGCCCGCCGAACACCGCGAACAGCGCGACCGCGGCGATGACCAGGATCGCGATCAGTTTGATCACCGACTCGAAGGCGATCGCCAGCACCAGCCCGGCGTGCTTCTCGCGCGGGGCGATGTGGCGGGCTCCGAACAGGATGGCGAACGCGGCGATGGTGAGCGAGAACGCCAGCGCCAGCAGGTGCGGCGGGGTCTCGGCGGTCAGCACCGCCGCCGACTCGGTTACGGCCTTGATCTGCAGCGCGATGTAGGGGAGCACCCCGGCGAGCATGAACAGCGCGACCACGGGGCCGGTCAGGCGGCTGCGGTAGCGGAAGGCGAACAGGTCTGCCAGCGAGGTGAGCTGCTGCTCGCGGGTCAGGCGCAGCAGCGGCCGCAAAAGCCACGGGGTAGCGGCAAAGGCCAGGGTCACACCGAGATAGATGGTCAGGTAAAGATAGCCCTGCTCGGCGAGAAAGCCGATGTTGCCGTAGAACGTCCAGGAGGTCGCGTACACCCCCAGCGACAGGCTGAACACCCACGGACTGGCGGCCAGCCGGCCGACCCGGGTGCTGCGGTCGGCGACAAAGGCGATCCCGAACAGGATCGCCAGGTAGGCCACGCCCACCGCATAGATCAGGCCCAGGCTAAGGGTCACGCCGCCGCCCGGTGGCCAGTGCCACTACCGCGATGAATCCGGCCCAGATCGCGAACGGCCACCACCAGGCCGGCGCGGCTCCGGCCAGCCACAGCACCGGCGGGCCGAGGAACAGCAGCACGCCCAGCAACGTGACCAGGACGCCGTGCGAGGTGTCCATGTCAGGCTTCTCCGTCGGGCCAGGGCAGGTGGCTGGCGGGCGGCAGCCGCCGGGCCAGCGGGCGCCGTGCGAGGTGGTTCAGGGCCTCCTGCAGCTGGACCTCCGGGGCATCGGGGTACAGCGGATCCGAGGGCGTCAGCTCGATGACCTCCAGGATCCGCGCCAGTACCCGGCGGGCCGCATCGCCATATACCCCGGCGGCGCCGGTGTGCTTGGAGAGCTTGTCGCCGCCACCGCCCACCAGCACCGGGTGGTGGGCATGCTCCGGCGGGGCCAGCCCCAGCGCCGCATACAGCTGCAGCTGGCGCGCGGTGGACCCCAGCAGGTCGATGCCGCGCACCACGTCGGTCACGCCCAGTTCGTGATCGTCGATCACGGTCGCCAGCTGATAGGCATGCAGCCCCCCGGCGCGGCGGATCACGAAGTCTGCGCCCAGGGCCTCCAGATCCAGGCACAGGGGGCCCTGGAAGCGGTCCTCCACGGTCCAGTGACGGGTCACGGCGCGGGCACGCAGCGAACGCCCCTCGCGCCCGGCGGGCAGGCCCGGGCGGCAGGTGCCCGGATAGACCGGGCCTTCCCAGCCGGCGACGCCGGCGGTCCGGATCTCGCGCCGGGTGCAGGCACAGGCAAAGGCATGGCCGGATTGCAGCAGCCGGTCGACGGCCGCGGCGTAGACCTCGTCGCGGTTCGACTGGCGGGTGAGGGGACCATCCCAGCCCAGACCGAGGACGTCGAGAGTGGCGAGGATCGCATCCTCGGCACCGGCCCGGACGCGCGGGAGGTCGATGTCATCGATGCGCAGGTGCCAACGCCCGCCGACCGCGCGGGCGTCCAGCCAGGAGATGACGGCGGCGAGTACGGAACCGGCATGCAGGGGGCCCGAGGGCGTGGGCGCGAAGCGGCCGACGTACGGGCGGTCGGGCGCGGATGACATGCCGGGCGGGCAGGGGGACGGGCGGGTGCGGCCCGGTGCGGGCCGCACCGGGACCCGTCACGCCATCTGCTTTTCCTTGATCTCGGCCAGCTGCTTGCAGTCGATGCACAGCGTAGCCGTGGGGCGGGCCTCCAGCCGACGGATGCCGATCTCCACGCCGCAGGCCTCGCAGTAGCCGTAATCGCCGCTCTCGATCGAGCGCAGGGCCTCGTCGATCTTCTTGCTCAGCTTGCGTTCGCGATCGCGTTCGCGCAGTTCGAGGCCGAACTCTTCTTCCTGGGTGGCGCGGTCCGCCGGATCGGCGAAGTTGGCCGCGTCCTGGCGCATGTGGCCCACCGTGCGATCTACTTCCTGCGCGAGCTCTTCGCGCCAGGCCTCCAGAAGCTGGCGGAAATGCTCGAGCTGGTCCGGATTCATGTACTCTTCGTCCGGCTTCGGCTCGTAGGGCGCGATGCCTCCGGCGACCATGTGTTTCGTGGACGGCTTGGCGTTGGCGTCTTCAGCCATGCTGGGTGTTCTCCGGCTCGAAATGAAGGCGCACTTAGTACCAGAGAAGGGGGGCACGAGCAAGTGGTGTGCCATCGTTTCATCCCATTAACATGTTCTGATTCACGTGCGGAGGCGGTTTTTTCATGGCATCCCTGCAGGCTTTGATCTTCGATGTCGACGGCACCCTGGCCGACACCGAGCGCGACGGCCACCGGGTGGCCTTCAACCGGGCCTTTGCCGAGGCCGGACTGGACTGGGAATGGAGCGTGGAGCGCTATGGCGAGCTGCTGCGCGTGACCGGCGGCAAGGAACGTATCCGCCAGTACCTGACGGAAGACCACCCCGGGGTGCTGGAGGAGCCGGACATCGATGACCGCATCCGGGCCCTGCACGAGGCCAAGACTCGGCACTACGTGGCGCTGCTGGAGGGCGGGGCGATCCCGCTGCGCCCCGGGGTGGAGCGCCTGCTGGACGAGGCCGCCGCGGCCGGTCTGCGCCTGGCGATCGCGACCACCACCACGCCGGCGAACGTGACCGCGCTGCTGCGCGCGACCCTGGGCGAGGAGGGGCCGGGGCGCTTCGAGGTGATCGCGGCCGGGGATATCGTCCCGGCGAAGAAGCCGGCCCCGGACATCTACACCCAGGCGCTGGCGGAGATGGGCCTGACGGCCGCGGACGCGCTGGCGCTGGAGGATTCGGACAACGGGGTGCGCTCGGCCCGTGATGCCGGGCTGGAGGTGGTCGTCACCACCAACGATTACACCCGCGACCAGGATTTTTCCGGGGCGCTGGCCGTGCTGGACGGCTTTGGCGAACCGGGGGCCCCGGCGCGGTCGCTGGGCGGGGTGGCGCTGGACGGGGACATGGTGGACGTGGCCACCCTGCGCCGCTGGTTCGACCACGCCCGGTCGTGAAATCGGCCGGAGGGCCGGCCTCCTACCGGGGGGCAGGGTTCGCCCTGTAGGAGGCCAGCCCCCTGGCCGATCCGGCGCAGGAGCCGGCCCGGCGC
>NZ_ATUL01000039.1:0-15374 GCF_000420185.1 Thioalkalivibrio sp. ALR17-21
ATGACGGTGTCGCTGATCAGCCCGATCGCCATGGAAGACGGTCTGCGTTTCGCGATTCGCGAAGGCGGCCGCACCGTGGGCGCCGGCGTCGTCTCGAAGATTATCGAGTGATAGACTGAGCAGTCAGCTGGCACGTCACCCGCGTTTGCACCCGCTGCAATCGCGGGTGTCTGCCTTCTACGATTACAGGCCAGTAGCTCAATTGGCAGAGCAGCGGTCTCCAAAACCGCAGGTTGGGGGTTCGAGTCCCTCCTGGCCTGCCATCTTTTACGATGGCGGCAAGCACCGGGTGAGACGATTTCATGACTGAACAATCGGAAGGCAGCGGCGCGCTGGATACCGTCAAGCTCGCCGTGGTCGTGGCCTTGCTCGTTGCCGGCGTCATGGGCTTCTACTGGTTCCAGGACGAATCGACGCTCGTGCGCGTGGTCGGTTTGCTTGCTGTCGTGGCCGTGGCCGCCGGGATCGGCATGACCACCTACAAAGGCCGACAGCTGAGCGCCTTCATGGGCAACGCCCGCACCGAAGTACGCAAGATGGTCTGGCCGACCCGTGTCGAAACGACCCAGACAACCCTGGTCGTGATCGCCGTCGTCATCGTGGTGGGGATCTTCCTCTGGCTCCTGGACATGTTCCTGGGGTGGTCCGTCAGTCGCTTCATCGGATAGGCATCAGGAATCTACCCCATGGCATTACGCTGGTACGTAGTACAGGCATTCTCCGGCTTCGAGTCCCAGGTCAAGCGGTCGCTGGAAGAGCGCATCGAGCGCTTCGAGATGCAGGACCATTTTGGCCAGATCCTGGTCCCGACCGAAGAGGTCGTGGAGATGAAGGACGGCCAGAAGCGCAAGAGTGAACGGAAGTTCTTTCCGGGGTACGTGCTGGTCCAGATGGATTTCAGCGACGAGGCCTGGCACCTGGTGAAGGCGGTCCCTCGCGTCCTCGGATTCATCGGGGGAACGGCGGATCGCCCGGCCCCGATCAGCGAAAAGGAAGCCGAGGCCATCCTCAACCGCATGGAAGAGGGCGCGGAGAAGCCACGTCCGAAGGTCCTGTTTGAAGTTGGCGAGATGGTTCGCGTCATCGATGGGCCCTTCAACGACTTCAATGGTGTCGTCGAAGAGGTCAACTACGACAAGAGCCGTCTGCTGGTGGCCGTCCAGATATTCGGTCGTTCGACCCCGGTGGAGCTCGAGTTCCATCAGGTCGAGAAAACCTGACGCATTCTGCGTTCAACACCTTGATCGGGGAGCCGCGAGGCGCCTGTACCCGAGGGAGTCAGCATGGCAAAGAAAATCGAAGCCTACATCAAGCTTCAGGTCGGGGCTGGCAAGGCCAACCCGAGTCCCCCCGTCGGCCCCGCGCTGGGTCAGCGCGGCGTGAACATCATGGAGTTCTGCAAGGCGTTCAACGCCGAGACCCAGGACATGGAGCCCGGTCTGCCGATCCCGGTGGTGATTACCGTGTATTCCGACCGGTCGTTCACCTTCGTGACCAAGACCCCGCCGGCACAGATCCTTCTGAAGAAGGCCGCCGGAATCCAGAGCGGCTCGGGTGAGCCGAACACCAAAAAGGTCGGAAAGGTCACGCGCGAGCAGCTGGAAGAGATTGCACGCGCCAAGGAGCCGGATCTGACCGCCGCCGACATGGACGCCGCGGTCCGGACGATCGCCGGCAGCGCCCGCAGTATGGGCATCGATGTGGAGGGTCTCTGAGATGGCGAAGCTGAGCAAACGCATGCAGACGATCCGCGAGAAGGTGGAGCCGACTCGTGCGTATCCCGCCGATGAGGCCTTCTCCCTTCTGCGCGAGCTGGCCACCGCAAAATTCCGCGAGTCCGTCGACGTCGCCGTGAATCTGGGAGTGGATCCGCGGAAATCCGACCAGGTCGTGCGCGGCTCCACGGTCCTCCCGCACGGCAACGGCAAGACCGTTCGCGTGGCGGTGTTCACCCAGGGCGATAACGCGGATGCCGCCAAAGAGGCCGGCGCGGATGTGGTCGGCATGGATGACCTTGCCGAACAGGTCAAGGCCGGTCAGCTGGATTTCGACGTGGTGATCGCCTCGCCCGATGCGATGCGCGTGGTGGGTCAGCTGGGCCAGATCCTCGGTCCGCGCGGTCTGATGCCCAACCCCAAGGTCGGTACCGTGACGCCGGATGTGGCCACGGCGGTGACCAACGCCAAGGGCGGGCAGGTCCGCTACCGCACGGACAAGGGCGGCATCGTCCACTGCACGATCGGCGCGGCCGACTTCGAGGCGGATGCCCTCAAGGACAATCTGAACGCGCTGCTGCAGGATCTGATCAAGATGAAGCCGGCGACCTCCAAGGGCCAGTACGTGCGTGGAGTCACGGTCTCGACGACGATGGGCCCCGGGCTGAAGGTCGACGGCGCCACCCTCAATCTCTGATTCCGCCGTACGCGGCGGAATCCAATGCTTTGGTCGGCTGTCGCGCGAGCGGCACGCCATCCAAGACCGCAGGCGGGCCGCATGGCGGCGCTTAATATCCCAGCCTGCGCAGATGGTGTCACCCGATTCAGGAATGGCCTGCGACGGGAGCACCTGAGTACCGGTCTTCGGACCGGTTCACGACCATCTCCGGATGGTCTCAACAGAGGAGAGTCAACGTGGCTTTGAATCTCGATGACAAGAAGCAGATTGTCACGGAACTGGCTGCGATTGCTGCCTCGGCGCACTCCGCGGTGGGTGCGGAATATCGAGGTCTCTCGGTCGCGCAGATGACCGAGCTGCGCAAGCAGGCTCGGGAGCAGGATGTTTATCTGCGCGTGGTGAAGAACAATCTCGCCAAGCGTGCGCTGGCGGGCACGGACTTCGAGTGCATGCAGCCCGAGCTGCATGGGCCGTTGGTTCTGGCCTTCAGCCTGGAGGAGCCATCCTCCGCCGCGCGTCTGGTGCGTGATTTCGCCAAGACCAACGATCAGCTGAAAGCACGGATGGTGTCCTTCGGCGGCGAGTTGATGGGGGCGAACGATCTCGAACGCCTCGCCAGCCTGCCGACCCGCGAAGAGGCCCTGAGCCAGCTGATGGCCACGATGCGCGCACCGCTCGACAAGTTCGCCCGCACCGTCAACGAGGTGCCCGGCAAACTGGTGCGTACCGTTGCAGCGATCCGCGATCAGAAGCAGGCAGCCTGATCCCGGTTCCTGGAATCCTATTCGCTAGCACATTTCTGAATGCGGGCAGCCCCGCAGGGAGAACCTACTAATGGCCGTTTCGAAAGAAGATATCCTGGAAGCCATCGGCAACATGACGGTCCTCGAAATCGTGGACCTGATTGGCGAGATGGAAGAGAAGTTCGGCGTGACCGCGGCTGCTGCCGTGGCCGCAGCCCCGGCCGCCGCCGGCGGTGGTGAAGGTGGCGGCGGTGAAGCCGAGAAGGACGAGTTCGACGTCGTCATGTCCGGCTTCGGCGACAACAAGGTTGGCGTCATCAAGGTCGTGCGCGGCCTGACCGGTCTGGGCCTGAAGGAGGCCAAGGAAATGGTCGAAGGCGTGCCGGCCACCGTGAAGGAAGGCGCGGCCAAGGAAGAAGCCGAGAAGATGAAGGCGGAGCTGGAAGAAGCCGGCGCGTCCGTCGAGCTGAAGTAACAAGGGCGTCACGCCCGTTGTCAGACGTGTCCGTCACGGGCATGCGGAGCTGGCGGCTGCGAGGCCGTCAGCTTCCGCCCGTGGTGGCGCGGATTTATTGCGCGTTGTTCTGCTAGCCCCCGAGGTATTCCATGGCCCTCAGTTATACCGAAAAGAAACGCATCCGCAAGGATTTCGGGAAGCGTCCCCAGATCCTGGACGTTCCGTATCTGCTGGAGACCCAGCTCACCTCCTACCGCAATTTCCTCCAGGAGGACCGGGGTGCGGACAGTCGCGAAGGACTCGGTCTGCACGCGGCGTTTCAGTCGGTATTTCCCATTGTCAGTTACTCCGGTCACGTTCAGCTGGAGTATGTCAGCTATCGGCTCGGCGAGCCGGTCTTCGACGTCAAGGAATGCCAGATCCGCGGCGTGACCTATGCGGCCCCGCTGCGTGTGCTGCTGCGGCTGGTGATTCACGACAAGGATGCCCCTGCCGGCTCCACCGTGGTGAAGGAGGTGAAGGAGCAGGAGGTCTACATGGGCGAACTGCCCCTGATGACCGAAAACGGCACCTTCGTGATCAACGGTACCGAGCGGGTGATCGTTTCCCAGCTGCACCGTTCGCCCGGGGTGTTCTTCGACTCCGACAAGGGCAAGACCCAGGGAAGCTCGCAGAAGCTGCTGTACAACGCACGCATCATCCCGTACCGCGGTTCGTGGCTCGATTTCGAGTTCGATGCCAAGGACGGGGTGTATGTCCGTATTGACCGTCGCCGGAAGCTGCCGGCCTCCATCCTGCTGCGTGCACTGGGGATGGACACCGAGCAGATCCTGGAGACGTTCTTTGATTTCAGCCGGGTGACCCTTGACGAAAATGGCGGCGAGCTGGATCTGATCCCCGAACGTCTGCGGGGGGAAACCGCGGTGGTGGACATCACCGACGGCGACAAGGTCATCGTGGAAGCCGGTCGGCGGATTACGCCGCGGCACATCCGCGAGATCGAGAAGGCCGGGATTCGTACGCTGCACCTCCCTGACGAAAATCTTGTGGGTCGCGTGCTCGCGCGGACGATTATGGATCCGTCCACCGGGGAGGTGATCGGCAACCCGAACGATGCCCTGACCCAGGATCTGCTGGACCGGCTTCGGGCCGAAGGGATTCAGCAGTTCGACACGATCTACACGAACGAGTACGACCATGGGCCGTACATGTCCGACACATTGCGGCTGGATCCGACCAAGACCCAGCTGGAGGCACAGGTCGAGATCTATCGCGTGATGCGTCCGGGCGAGCCGCCGACCAAGGATGCCGCGGAGAACCTGTTCGCGAACCTGTTCTTCTCGGAAGACCGCTATGATCTTTCGGCCGTCGGCCGCATGAAGTTCAATCGCCGCGTCGGTCGTGATACCGATGAAGGCGAGGGGGTGCTGTCCACGGACGATATCCTCGACGTGCTCAAGGTCCTGATCGATCTGCGCAACGGCAAGGGCCGTACCGACGACATTGACCACCTTGGCAATCGTCGCATCCGGTCGGTGGGCGAAATGGCGGAGAATCAGTTCCGCCTGGGGCTGGTCCGCGTCGAGCGTGCGGTCAAGGAACGTCTGACCGTCGCGGAGAGCGAGGGGCTGATGCCGCAGGAACTGATCAATGCCAAGCCGGTGGCGGCGGCGATCAAGGAATTCTTCGGCTCCAGCCAGCTTTCGCAGTTCATGGACCAGAACAACCCCCTCTCCGAGGTGACCCACAAGCGCCGGATCTCCGCGCTGGGTCCGGGCGGCCTGACGCGCGAACGCGCGGGCTTCGAAGTGCGGGACGTGCATCCGACGCATTACGGGCGGGTATGCCCGATCGAGACTCCGGAAGGACCGAACATCGGTCTGATCAACTCGCTGGCGGTGTATGCGCGGACCAACCGTTACGGGTTCCTCGAGACGCCTTATCGCAAGGTCGAGGACGGGCGCGTCACCGATGAGATCGCCTATCTCTCGGCCATCGAGGAAAGCCAGTACGTGATCGCGCAGGCGAACGCGGCCATGGACGAGGGCGGTCGCCTGACCGATGACCTGGTGTCCTGCCGGTACCAGGAAGAGTTCACGATCTCCTCGCCGGACAAGATCCAGTACATGGATATCTCGCCGAAGCAGATTGTTTCGGTAGCCGCCGCGCTGTTGCCGTTCCTGGAGCATGACGACGCGAACCGCGCCCTGATGGGTGCCAACATGCAGCGCCAGGCGGTTCCGTGCCTGCGCTCGGACAAGCCACTGGTGGGAACGGGTATCGAGCGTACCGTGGCCATCGACTCCGGATCGGCGATTGTCGCCCGGCGTGGCGGCACCGTGGATTCCGCGGACGCCGGACGTGTGGTCGTGCGGGTCAATGACGACGAGACCCAGCCGGGCGAACCGGGCGTGGATATCTACAATCTGACCAAGTATTCGCGCTCGAACCAGAACACCGCGATCAACCAGCGTCCGCTGGTGGCCGTTGGTGACGAAATCGCGCGTGGCGATGTGCTGGCCGACGGTTCCTCCACGGACATGGGCGACCTGGCGCTGGGCCAGAACATGATGGTCGCGTTCATGCCCTGGAACGGTTACAACTTCGAGGACTCGATCCTGATCTCGGAGCGTGCGGTTCACGAGGATCGCTACACCACCATCCACATCGAGGAGCTCAACTGCACCGCGCGTGACACCAAGCTCGGGCAGGAAGAGGTGACGGCGGACATCCCCAATGTCTCCGAGTCGCTGCTGTCCAAGCTGGACGAGTCCGGTGTGGTGTACGTGGGTGCCGAGGTGAAGCCGGGCGACATCCTGGTCGGGAAGGTGACGCCCAAGGGCGAGACCCAGCTGACGCCGGAAGAGAAACTGCTGCGTGCGATCTTCGGCGAGAAGGCGTCGGACGTGAAGGATACGTCCCTGCGCGTCCCGTCGGGCGTCGAGGGAACGGTCATTGACGTTCGCGTGTTCACGCGGGACGGCGTCGAGAAGGACGCCCGGGCCAAGTCCATTGAAGAGGACGACATGGCCGCGGTGCGCAAGGACCTGCGGGATCAGCTGCGGATCTACGAGGACGACATCTTTGCGCGCATGGAGAAGCTCCTGGTCAACAAGACCGCCGCAGGCGGGCCCGACGGGCTGGGAGACGGCTCCAAGGTGACGAAGAAATACCTGCAGGGCCTGTCGCGTGACCAGTGGTTCGAGATCCGCCTGCAGGATGATGACGTGAATGCCCAGCTGGAGGACCTCGGGCGTCAGCTCAAGGACCAGAAAACGGCGTTTGACGAAAAGGTCGAGCACCAGAAGGCGAAGCTGGCCGCGGGCGACGACCTGCCGCCGGGCGTGCAGAAGATGGTCAAGGTGTACGTGGCCGTGAAGCGTCGTCTGCAGCCGGGCGACAAGATGGCCGGTCGCCACGGTAACAAGGGCGTGATCTCCATGATCGTGCCGGAAGAAGACATGCCGTTCCTGGATGACGGGACGCCGGTGGACGTGGTCCTGAACCCGCTGGGTGTGCCTTCGCGCATGAACGTCGGGCAGGTGCTCGAGGTCCATCTTGGGTGGGCCGCGAAGGGGCTGGGCGACAAGATCAACCGCATGCTCGAGGCGCAATCCGAGATCGCGAAGCTGCGCGAATTCCTGGACCGCATCTACAACCACCGTGATCGCAAGGTCAACCTGGATGAACTCTCGGACACCGAGATCCTGACCCTGTGCCGGAACCTGCGGGGCGGCGTGCCCATGGCTACCCCGGTGTTCGACGGTGCGGCCGAGGAAGAGATCAAGGAGATGCTGCGGCTCGCCGATCTGCCGGAGACGGGTCAGGCGACCCTGTATGACGGCCGGACCGGGGAGGCCTTCGATCGCCCGGTGACGGTGGGCTACATGCATATGCTCAAGCTCAACCACCTGGTTGATGACAAGATGCACGCGCGCTCCACCGGCCCGTACTCGCTGGTAACCCAGCAGCCTCTGGGCGGAAAGGCGCAGTTCGGTGGCCAGCGCTTCGGCGAGATGGAGGTCTGGGCGCTGGAGGCCTACGGCGCTGCCTACACCCTGCAGGAAATGCTGACGGTGAAGGCGGACGACGTGCAGGGCCGCAACAAGATGTACAAGAACATCGTCGACGGCGAGCACCAGATGGAAGCCAATGTGCCCGAGTCCTTCAACGTGCTGATGAAGGAAATCAAGGCGCTGGGCATCAACATCGAGCTCGAGCAGGACTGACCCGCTCCGTTCGCAACGTGATCCGAAGGGGCGCCGCGCGCCCCTCGAAAACTAGCTGTGAGGCAAGTGAATGAAAGACCTCCTGAATCTGTTCAAGCAGCAGACCCAGCCGGAAGAGTTTGACGCCATCCGGATTGGCCTGGCGTCCTCCGACCAGGTGCGCTCCTGGTCGTTCGGCGAAGTGAAAAAGCCGGAGACGATCAACTACCGCACCTTCAAGCCGGAGCGGGACGGGCTGTTCTGTGCCAAGATCTTTGGCCCGGTGAAGGATTACGAGTGCCTGTGCGGCAAGTACAAGCGCCTGAAGCACCGGGGCGTGGTGTGCGAGAAGTGTGGCGTCGAGGTGACCCAGACCAAGGTGCGCCGCGAGCGCATGGGGCACATCGATCTGGCCTCCCCGGTTGCGCATATCTGGTATCTGAAGAGCCTGCCGTCGCGCATCGGCCTGCTGCTGGACATGACCCTGAAGGACATCGAGAAGGTGCTGTACTTCGAGTCCTTCATCGTGACCGACCCGGGGTTCACCACCCTGGAGAAGCGTCAGCTCCTGACCGACGAGGAGTACCTCGAGGCGATGGAGGAGCACGGTGACGACTTCACCGCGATGATGGGTGCGGAAGCGGTACTGAGCCTTCTGAAGGAGCTGGATCTGCAGTCCGAAGCCGCGCGCATGCGCCAGGAACTGTCGGAGACCGGTTCCGAAACCAAGATCAAGCGCCTCGGCAAGCGCCTGAAGCTGATCGAGTCGTTCCTGGAGTCCGGCAACAAGCCGGAGTGGATGATCATGGACGTGCTGCCGGTGCTGCCGCCGGACCTGCGTCCGCTGGTGCCGCTGGACGGCGGTCGCTTCGCGACTTCCGACCTGAACGACCTGTACCGCCGTGTGATCAATCGCAACAATCGTCTGCGTCGTCTGCTGGAGCTGAATGCCCCGGACATCATCGTGCGCAACGAAAAGCGCATGCTGCAGGAGTCCGTGGACGCGCTGCTGGACAATGGCCGCCGCGGCCGTGCCATCACCGGGACCAACAAGCGCCCGCTGAAGTCCCTGGCCGACATGATCAAGGGCAAGCAGGGCCGCTTCCGTCAGAACCTGCTGGGCAAGCGCGTCGACTACTCTGGCCGTTCAGTGATCGTGGTCGGCCCGACCCTGCGCCTGCACCAGTGTGGCCTGCCCAAGCGCATGGCGCTGGAGCTGTTCAAGCCGTTCATCTTCGGCAAGTTGCAGCGGCGCGGCCTCGCCACCACCATCAAGGCCGCCAAGAAGGCCGTGGAGAAGGAAGGCCCCGAGGTCTGGGATATCCTCGAAGAGGTGATCCGCGAGCACCCGGTGATGCTGAACCGCGCGCCGACCCTGCACCGCCTGGGCATCCAGGCCTTCGAACCGGTGCTGATCGAGGGCAAGGCGATCCAGCTGCATCCGCTGGTCTGTGCCGCGTTCAACGCCGACTTCGACGGTGACCAGATGGCCGTGCACGTGCCGCTGTCGCTGGAGGCGCAGCTGGAGGCGCGCACGCTGATGCTGTCCTCCAATAACGTGCTGTCCCCGGCCAATGGCGAGCCCATTATTGTTCCGTCGCAGGACATTGTGCTCGGCCTTTATTACCTGTCGCGGGAGAAGGTCAACGCGCGGGGCGAAGGCATGGTGTTCGCCGACGTTGACGAGGTGCATCGCGCCTACGAGAACGGCAAGGTCGATCTGCATGCGGGCGTCACCGTGCGCATGGAGGACCCGCACGCCGAACATGCCGAGAGCGAGAGCGAGCGCCCGCGCGTGCGTCTGGAGACCACGGTCGGGCGGGCGATCCTGTCCCGGGTCATGCCGCGCGGACTGCCCTTCGAGCTGATCGATCAGGAGCTGGACAAGAAGAGCATCTCGCACCTGATCAATGCCTGCTACCGCCGCCTGGGCCTCAAGGACACCGTGGTGTTCGCGGACCAGCTGATGTATGCCGGTTTCTACTACTCCACCCGTGCCGGCGTGTCCTTCTGCGCGGATGACATGGTGATCCCGGACGAAAAGCAGCCGATCCTGGAGAATGCCGAGGAGCAGGTGAAGGAAATCGAGGAGCAGTACGCCTCGGGCCTGGTCACCAAGGGCGAGCGCTACAACAAGGTCGTGGACATCTGGGCGCACTGCAACGACCAGGTGGCGAAATCGATGATGGAGCACCTCGGCAAGGAAGAGGTGACGAATCGCGACGGCGAAGTGGTCGAGCAGCGTGCGTTCAACTCGATCTTCATGATGGCCGACTCCGGCGCGCGCGGATCCGCCGCGCAGATTCGCCAGCTGGCGGGCATGCGCGGCCTGATGGCCAAGCCGGACGGGTCCATCATCGAGACGCCCATCACCGCGAACTTCCGCGAGGGTCTCAACGTCCTGCAGTACTTCATCTCGACCCACGGCGCCCGCAAGGGCCTGGCGGATACGGCGCTGAAGACCGCCAACTCGGGGTACCTCACGCGCCGCCTGGTGGACGTGTCGCAGGACGTGGTGGTGACCGAGCCGGACTGCGGTACCGAACAGGGCCTCCTGATGAAGCCGATCATCGAGGGCGGCGATGTGGTCGAACCGCTGCGCGACCGCGTGCTTGGTCGCACGGTGGCGGTGGACATCCTGCGCCCGGGCACCGACGAGGTGCTGGTGCCGAAGGACACCCTGCTCGATGAGGCGATGGTGGATCAGCTCGATGCCGCGGGCGTTGACGAGGTCCTGGTGCGGTCGGCGATTACTTGCGAGACCCGGCAGGGTATCTGCGCCAAATGCTACGGGCGCGACCTGGCGCGCGGCCACGAGGTCAACTCGGGTGAATCGGTGGGGGTTATCGCGGCCCAGTCGATCGGCGAGCCCGGAACCCAGCTGACCATGCGTACGTTCCATATCGGGGGTGCTGCGTCCCGCGCTGTCACGGTCAGTGCGATCCAGGTCAAGAATGCCGGGCACATCCGTCTCCACAACATCAAGACCGTGGAGCACAAGTCCGGCAACCTGGTGGCGGTGTCGCGTTCCGGAGAACTGGGAGTGATCGACGAGGCCGGCCGTGAGCGCGAGCGCTACAAGGTTCCCTATGGCGCGACGATCATGGTCCATGAGGGCAATGCGGTCGAAGCCGGTCAGGAAATTGCCACCTGGGATCCGCATACCCACCCGATCGTGACCGAAGTGGCGGGTACCGTGAAGCTCGCGGATTTCATCGAAAACGTGACGGTGACGAAGGAGACGGACGAGTTCACCGGCCTGTCCTCCAACGTGGTCCTCGATCCCAAGAGCCGGAGCTCCGCGGGCAAGGATCTGCGGCCCACGGTCAAGCTGCTGGATGACGCCGGGAACGAGGTCTACATCCCGGGGACGGACATGCCCGCGCAGTACATGCTGCCGGCCAACGCGATCTTCAACCTGGAAGACAATGCGCGGGTCGAGGTGGGTGACGTCATTGCGCGCCTGCCGCAGGAGTCTTCGAAGACCCGTGACATCACCGGCGGCCTGCCGCGCGTCGCCGACCTGTTCGAGGCGCGCAAGCCCAAGGAACCGGCGATCCTGGCCGAGCTGTCCGGTACGGTTTCGTTCGGGAAGGAAACCAAGGGCAAGCAGCGTCTGATCATCACTCCGGACCGGGGCGACGCCCACGAGATGCTGATCGTCAAACAGCGGACCGTGAACGTGTTCGAGGGCGAGCGTGTCGAGCAGGGCGAAGTGATCGTCGATGGCGAACTGGACCCGCACGATATCCTCCGCCTCAGGGGCGTCACCGCGCTCGCGGAATATCAGGTGCAGGAGATCCAGGATGTCTATCGCCTGCAGGGCGTGAAGATCAATGACAAGCACATCGAAGTCGTCGTCCGGCAGATGCTGCGCAAGGTCAACATCCTGGATCCCGGCGATACACGTTTCCTGTCGGGCGACCAGGTGGACCGCACTCGCGTCCTCGAGGAGAACGAGAAGCTGTCTACCGACCAGCAGCCGGCAACCTACGAACGTGTGCTTCTGGGGATTACCAAGGCCTCGCTCGTGACGGAATCGTTCATCTCTGCGGCCTCCTTCCAGGAAACGACGCGGGTGCTGACCGAGGCCTCGACGCGCGGCGCGCGGGACGACCTGCGCGGGCTCAAGGAGAACGTGATCGTGGGTCGCCTGATTCCCGCGGGGACCGGGTTGGCCTATCACAAGGAACGCCGCCGCAGGCGGGCTCTCGAAATGCCCGAATTCGAAACGGTGGGCGAGAGCACACCGGAGGCCGAACCGGCCGAAGGGCCGTCGGCCGGGCCGGAGAGCGAGCCCGGCGGCGACAGCGGAGCATCGGGTGATTCCGCGCAGTGATGCGGAATCGAGTTGACAGTCAAGAGGGCGCGCATTAAACTTCCGCTCCCTCGACAGGCCGGTCTCGGCACCGGCCTGTCGTTATTTTTAGGCTAGGAGAAAGGGTTTCATGGCCACGATCAACCAGTTGGTACGAAAGCCGCGCAAGCGGCCGGTCGAGAAGAGCGACGTGCCGGCGCTTCAGGGTTCGCCGCAGAAGCGCGGTGTATGCACCCGTGTCTACACCACCACGCCCAAAAAGCCGAACTCGGCGCTGCGCAAGGTTGCGCGCGTGCGGCTGACCAACGGTTACGAGGTCAGCTCCTATATCGGTGGCGAAGGGCACAACCTGCAGGAACACTCGGTGGTCCTGATTCGTGGTGGTCGTGTGAAGGACCTCCCGGGTGTGCGCTATCACACGGTCCGCGGAAGCCTGGACACCCAGGGCGTGCAGAAGCGCGCGAAGGGTCGTTCCAAGTACGGGACCAAGCGTCCGAAGAAATCCTAACCGTGTTCAAGTCCGGGAACTGAAACAATGTCGAGAAGAGCAGCCGCACCCAAGCGTCACATCCTCCCCGATCCGAAATTCGGGAGCGATCGTCTGGCGAAGTTCATCAATACCGTCATGCGGGATGGCAAGAAGTCCGTCGCCGAGCGGGTCGTCTATGGCGCGCTGGACCAGATCGAGTCCAAGCAGGGTGACGGCCTGGGCGCGCTGGAGCGTGCGCTCGACAACGTGCGTCCGCGGGTCGAGGTGAAGGGCCGCCGGGTCGGCGGTGCGACGTACCAGGTTCCCGTCGAGGTGCGTTCGGTCCGTCAGGACGCACTGGCGATGCGCTGGGTGGTCGAGGCGGCGCGCAAGCGCGGCGAGCGCACCATGGCCATGAAGCTGGCCGGCGAGCTGATGGATGCGGCCGACAGCAAGGGATCCGCCGTCAAAAAGCGCGAAGACACTCACCGGATGGCGGATGCCAACAAGGCATTCGCGCACTTCCGCTGGTAAGAACGAAGAGGCACCTCTGTGGCACGCAAGACCCCCATCAAGCGCTATCGCAATATCGGCATCAGCGCGCATATCGACGCCGGCAAGACCACCACGACGGAGCGCATCCTGTTCTATACCGGTCTGTCGCACAAGATCGGCGAGGTGCATGACGGCGCCGCCGTGATGGACTGGATGGATCAGGAGCAGGAACGCGGGATTACCATTACCTCCGCGGCGACGACGTCGTTCTGGTCCGGCATGGCCAAGCAGTTCCCCGAGCACCGCATCAACATCATCGATACGCCGGGGCACGTGGACTTCACGATCGAAGTGGAGCGTTCCATGCGTGTGCTGGATGGTGCTTGCATGGTGTATTGCGCCGTCGGTGGCGTTCAGCCGCAGTCGGAGACCGTGTGGCGCCAGGCCACCAAGTACGAAGTGCCGCGGATCGCGTTCGTCAACAAGATGGACCGCGCCGGTGCGGACTACGAACGCGTCTACAATCAGATGCGCGAGCGCCTGAAGGCCAATCCCGTGCCGATCCAGATCCCGATCGGTTCGGAAGACGCCTTTGCGGGGGTGATCGACCTTGTGAAGATGCAGGCGATCCACTGGCATGACGACAACTATGGCATCAGCTTCGATTACGGCGAGATCCCGGACGAGCTGAAGGCCGACGCCGAGAAGTGGCGCGAGAACCTGGTCGAATCCGCCGCCGAGGCCTCGGAAGAGCTGATGGAGAAATACCTCGGCGAGGGCGAGCTGACCGAGGAAGACATCAAGGCCGCGCTGCGCAAGCGCACGCTGGACCTCGAGATCGTGCCGATGATGTGCGGCTCCGCGTTCAAGAACAAGGGTGTCCAGGCGATGCTGGACGCCGTGGTCGAGTACCTGCCCTCGCCGGAAGAAGTCAAGGCCATTAAGGGTGTCAAGGCCGGTACCGAAGATCCCATCGAGAAGAAGGCCACCGACGACGAACCGTTCGCGGGTCTGGCTTTCAAGCTGATGAGCGATCCCTACGTCGGGAGCCTGACATTCGTTCGAGTCTACTCGGGCGTGGTGAAGGCGGGCGACACGGTTCTGAATACCCAGAATAACCGTCGCGAGCGGATCGGGCGCATCCTGCAGATGCACTCGAACAGTCGCGAAGAGATCCCGGAGCTGCGCGCCGGCGACATTGGTGCCGTGGTGGGCCTGAAGGACCTCTACACCGGCACCACGCTTTGCTCGCCGGATGATCCGGTCGAGCTCGAGCGCATGGAGTTCCCGGATCCGGTGATTTCCATCGCGGTCGAGCCGAAGACGAAGACCGACCAGGAAAAGATGGGCATGGCGCTGAACAAGCTGGCGCAGGAAGACCCGTCGTTCCAGGTGCGCACCGACGAAGAGTCCGGCCAGACGATCATTTCCGGCATGGGCGAGCTGCACCTCGAGGTGCTGGTCGATCGCCTGAAGCGGGAATTCAAGGTCGAGGCCAACGTGGGCCAGCCCCAGGTGGCGTACCGCGAGACCATCACGAAGTCGATCGAGCAGGAAGGCAAGTTCGTCAAGCAGTCCGGCGGACGCGGTCAGTACGGTCATGTCTGGCTGCGGATCGAGCCGCAGGAGCCGGGTGTCGGTTTCGAGTTCAAGAACGAGATCGTCGGCGGCGTCGTGCCGAAGGATTACATCCCCGCGGTGCAGAAGGGGATCGAAGAGCAGATGCGCAATGGCGTGCTCGCTGGCTACCCCATCGAGGATGTCAAGGTCAGTCTCTTCGACGGCTCCTATCACGACGTCGACTCGAACGAGAACGCCTTCAAGGTCGCGGCCTCCATGGCCTTCAAGGAGGGCGCCCTGCGTGCCGGGGCGGTGCTGCTCGAGCCGATGATGAAGGTCGAGGTGGAGACCCCCGAGGAGTACATGGGTGACGTGATGGGCGACCTTAACGGCCGTCGGGGCCTGGTGCGCGGCATGGAAGATGTTGCCGGCCAGAAGCTTCTGCACGCGGAGGTCCCGCTGTCGGAAATGTTCGGGTACTCGACCCAGCTGCGCTCGCTGACCCAGGGCCGGGCCACTTATTCGATGGAATTCGAGAAATACTCCGAGGCGCCGGCCCAGATCGCCGACGCCGTGGCCCGCAAGGCGTCCTGATACCGCCATTCCGTAGAGAACGATTTAAGAGGTCTTAGCTGTGTCCAAGGAAAAGTTCGAACGCAAGAAGCCGCACGTGAATGTGGGGACGATTGGTCATGTGGACCACGGGAAGACGACGCTGACGGCGGCGTTG
>NZ_ATUL01000040.1:0-14452 GCF_000420185.1 Thioalkalivibrio sp. ALR17-21
GTACCTCGTAGGAGGCCAGCCCCCTGGCCGATCGGGGCCTCGCCGACCCGCCGGGCCCAATCGGCCAGGGGGGCTGGCCTCCTACGGGTCGAGGGCGCACGATAACCGAACAAAAGCCGAACAAGGATACGACATGAAGATCCTCATCACCGGAACGGCCGGGTTCATCGGCAATGCCCTGGCCCTGCGCCTGCTGGAACGCGGCGACGAGGTCGTCGGTGTCGACAACCTGAACGACTACTACGACGTCTCGCTCAAAAAGGCGCGCCTGGCCCGCATCCAGGACCACGAGCGCTTCACCGAGGAGCGCGTGGACATCGCCGACCGCGAGGCCATGGAGCGGGTGTTCCGCGAGCACCGGCCGCAACGCGTGGTCAACCTGGCCGCTCAGGCCGGCGTGCGCTACTCGCTGGAGAACCCGGCCGCCTACATCGACACCAACCTCGTCGGCTTCGGCAACATCCTGGAAGGCTGCCGCCACAACGGCGTGGAGCACCTGGTCTACGCCAGCTCCAGCTCGGTCTACGGCGCCAACGAGGAGATGCCGTTCTCCGTCCACCACAACGTCGACCACCCGCTCAGCCTCTACGCCGCGAGCAAGAAGGCCAACGAGCTGATGGCGCACACCTACAGCCACCTGTACCAGCTACCCACCACCGGCCTGCGGTTCTTCACCGTCTACGGCCCGTGGGGCCGGCCCGACATGGCGCTGTTCATGTTCACGCGCAAGATCCTCGCCGGCGAGCCCATCGACGTCTTCAACTACGGCAACCACCGGCGCGACTTCACCTACATCGACGACATCGTCGAAGGCGTCATCCGCACCCTGGACCGCCCGGCCCAGCCCAACCCCGACTGGAGCGGTGCGCAGCCCGACTCCGCCACCAGCGCCGCCCCCTATCGCCTGTACAACATCGGCGCCCACCGCCCGGTGGAGCTGATGCACTACATCGAAGTGCTGGAAGAGAACCTCGCCAAGAAGGCCGAGAAGAACCTGCTGCCCCTGCAGCCCGGCGACGTCCCCGACACCTACGCCGACGTCGAAGACCTGCGCGCCGACACCGGCTACGAACCCACCACCAGCGTGGAAGAAGGCGTGGCCAGCTTCGTCGCCTGGTACCGCGACTACTACCAGGTCTGACCTGCCGCCGTTCGCGGATGGGGGCATCACCGTAGGAGCGGCCTCGGCCGCGAACGGTGCCTCTTCCTCACCATTTGCGAGTTGCGTACGCTAGTCTGCGACGACTGGATCCGGAAAACACGCCGAAAGGCTGCGAGACGCCCATGCTCAAGCAACTCGACCTGCAAAACGTGACGGCCTTCGGCGATGCCCATCTGGAGTTTACTCCCGGCCTGAACGTGATTGTGGGGGAGAACGCTACGGGCAAAACTCATCTGCTCAAGCTCGCGTATTCCATCCAGTCGGTGCTAGCGGAAGGCGGTCGGGGTCGGGAAGAAGAGCGGGAACCCACCAAGGCCATCCTCCAGCCGCGGTTGGCGGACAAGCTTGTCGGGGTGTTCAAACCGGACAGCCTCGGCCGGCTGGCCCGGCGTCAGCAGGGACAAAGTCGGGGTTATGTCAGTGCTCGTTTCGAGGACAAGCGCTGGAATATCGACTTCGATTTCCACACCCAGAGCAAGAGCGAGGTAAATGTCACGCGCCTGCCGGAGGCCTGGCTGGACAAGCCACCGGTCTACCTGCCCACGCGCGAGCTGCTGACCATCTATCCGGGCTTCGTCTCGGTCTACGAGAACCATTACCTGGAGTTCGAGGAGACCTGGCGGGATACCTGTGTGTTGCTGGGCGCTCCGACACTGAAGGGTGCGCGCGAGGAGCGGGCGCGCGAATTGCTGAAGCCGCTTGAAGAGTTGATGGGCGGGCGTGTGGTCCTGGAAAACGGGCGTTTCTATCTGCGACAGCCGGGCCGGGGCAACCTGGAGATGGGTCTGGTCGCCGAAGGGTGGCGCAAGATCGCGACACTCGTCCAGCTCATCGTGACCGGCTCACTTCTGGAGCAGGGTTACCTCTATTGGGATGAGCCGGAGAGCAACCTGAATCCGCGCCTGATCCGCGCGGTGGCCGAGGCTATTCTGAGCGTGGCCGAGCAGGGCATCCAGGTGGTGCTCGCAACCCACAGCCTTTTCCTGTTGCGGGAGATCGATATCGCCGCCGAGCGACGGGGCAAAGGGGCCGCGCGGCAGCGGTATTTCGCCCTTTCGCAGGGAGAAGCGGGAGTCGAGGTGAGCCAGGCGGATACCCTCGAGGAGATCCACCCGCTCGCTCTGCTGGATGCGGAGCTTGAGCAGGCCGACGATTACCTGGAGCTGGAGTGAAGTCGTGACAGGAAGCCGCTTCACAGAAGGTGGTCTTACCTTCCACTTTGACGCCGGTGTGGAGGCAGGGCAGTACGACGGCTGGCGGTTCTTCACCGGCGGTTTCCAGAACACGTGCGGCGGCGCGAAAGCAGTCGACTTTGTTGCCCGGTGGGACAAAACCACCTACCTCATCGAGGTCAAGGACTACCGTCAGCACCCGCGGACCAAGCCGAGCGAGTTGCCGGACGAGGTGGCCGCCAAGGTGCGGGACAGCCTGGCGGGGCTTGTGGCCGCTGGAGCCGGCGGGAACAGCGCATACGGCACGATTGAACCCGAAGAACGCCGGCTGGCGCATCTCTGGGTGAGTGCGAAGCAGCTGCGGGTCGTGCTGCATCTGGAACAGCCGACCCATGGGCGCAAGGGGCACCGAAGACTGAACCCGTCCAACCTTAAACTGGGTCTTAAACAGCGGTTACGCTTCATCGACGCCCAGCCTCGTGTGGAGCACATGGACACAACCCATGCGGAACATCCATGGCAGGTGACCAGCCCGTGAGCCATAGCGGCTTCGTTGCTCTTTTCCAGGCTGCGCCGGTTCGTACGCAGGAGCGGCCTCGGCCGCGAACGGACGGGCGTTTGCCCCGGCCTCAGCCTGTTGGCTTGCAAGCAAGCTCCCACAGGGCCTCCCGGGCGTGGGGTTCGCCGTGGACCAGGCGGATGTCCTGCGGGCCGGTGCGGATGCCACGCACGAAGCGCAGGAGGTCGGCCTGGTCCGCATGGGCGGAATACCCGCTGATGGTGTCCACACCCGCGCGGATGGCGTAGCGCTCGCCGTCCAGCTCCACGTGGCCGCCGCGGCCGGCGGCCTGGATGGCGCGGCCCGGCGTGCCCTCGGCCTGGTAGCCGACGAACAGCACGTGGTGGCGTTCGTCCTCCAGCATCGCCTTGAGGTAGTTCACCACCCGGCCGCCGGCGGCCATACCGCTGGCGGCGATCACCACCGCCGGGGGCCCGGAGCGGGCCAGGTAGTCCACCGTCTGCAGGTGGGTGTCGTGGTCATCCACCGTGTAGAGGTTCTCGAAATCCAGCGGATGGCGCCCGGCGCGCAGGCGCTTGTGCGCCTCGGCATCCCAGAACGGCTTCAGCTCGCGGTAGACGTCGGTAAAGCGCGCGGCCAGTGGCGAATCCAGCACCACCTCCATGTCGCGCCAGCGCCGGTTGCCGCGATGGATCAGCCCCTCGAATTCGTAGAGCAGCTCCTGCGTGCGGCCAATGCTGAAGGCGGGCACGATCACCGTGCCGCCGTTGGCATGGGCATGCTCCACCGCCGCCCGCAGCCGCGCCGCACGCTCGTGGCGGTCGCCGTGGAGGCGGTCGCCATAGGTGCTCTCCAGCACCAGCGTATCCGCCCGGCGGGGCGGCTTCGGCGCCGGCAGCAGCGGCGCCCCGGGCGCGCCCAGATCGCCGGAGAACACCACCCGGCGCGAACGGCGCTCCCCCGGCTCGCGGAAATCGAACTCCACATAGGCCGAACCCAGGATATGCCCCGCGCGCTGCAGCCGCACCCGCGGGGCGAGGGCGGCATCCTCCACCGGCAGCGCATGCCAGGCGTTGTAATCCAGTGCCACCAGCCGCCGGTCGATGGTCTCCAGCACCGGCTCGATCAGCTGCCGGTCGCGGGTAAAGCCCACGCGCAGCGCATCCTCCAGCATCAGTGGCAGCAGCCGGGCCGAGGGCTTCGAACAGATGATCGGCCCGTCAAAACCCGCCGCCAGCAGATACGGCAGCCGCCCGATGTGGTCGATATGCACATGCGTGACCACCAGCGCCCGGATATCCTCCACCGAAAACTCGATCGCATGGCGCTCCAGCGTATCGCCCGGCCCGTGGTCGCGCCCCTGGAACAGCCCGCAATCCACCAGAAACGAATCCCGCGCCGACAACCGCAGCCGATGGCAACTGCCCGTCACGCCCTCGGCACCTCCGTGATGCACGATCTCCATAGCGTCTTCCCTGACCGTAAGCGAACCCCGACCATACATCGGACCATGCCCAAAGCGCACTTGATTTGCCCCACGATTCGTGGCCCAATCCGCAGTTCGTTCAAGCGGTGAACAACCCCGCGTAGGAGGCCAGCCCTCTGGCCGATTGTCCTGATGCCAGATCGGCCAGAGGGCTGGCCTCCCACAGGCAAATCAAACAGGAATCCACCCGTCCGGCCACCCCATGCTCGACACCTACCGCAAAGCCCTGGCCCTGCTCAGCCGCAAGGAGAAACGCCGCGGCGGCCTCGTGCTCGGCATGGTCATCATCATGGCCGTGCTGGAAACCGCCGGTGTCGCCTCGGCCATGCCGTTTCTGAGCGTGCTGGGCAACCCCGAAGTGGTGCAGACCAACCCGGTGCTCAACACCGTCTACGAAGGCCTCGGCTTCACCTCGGTGGATGCCTTCATCCTCGCGCTGGGCGCGGCCGCCTTCGGGCTCATCCTGTTCTCCGCTTATCCATTCCGGGGTCGGGGTGACACTGTATATGGTGTCAGATGTCTGCTAACGTAAAGGATGTACTGCAGCAGCTCCAGGGTGCGGGCGGTTCCCTGCGATGCGATGAATTGCGGCGGTTGCTCGAAACCCTGGGCTTCGAGGTCCGCGACGGGAAGAAAGCAGGCCACAAGGTGGTCACCCATGCCGGGCTGCCGAGTTTCTACTCGACCTCCTACACATGCGGACACGGGAAAAACCCTGCAATCAAGCCAGCTTATGTCCGGAACATCCGCAGGATGCTCGAGGAGCGGGAGCCGGAATTGAGCCAATGGCTGAAGGGAGAGACGTCATGAACGCACAGGACTACGGGATCACGATACGCCGGGTCATCGAGGAGGGAGAAGCCTGCTTCGAGGCCCGGGTACGAGAGCTGCCGGACGTTGTCGAATACGCCGACAGCCATGAAGAGGCCTATGAGCTCGCGATCGATACCATCGAAACCACCGAGGAAGCACTGAAGGAAAACGGACGCGCGCTGCCGCAGCCTTTGCCGCCTGCGGATGACTTCAGTGGGCGCATTACTCTGCGCGTGCCCAGAACACTGCACCGCGCACTGGTCTCCCTGGCCGAAGACGAAGGCGTCAGCCTCAACCAGCAGATCGTCGCCGTATTGAGCTACTACGTCGGAGTGCAGACGCCAACCCGTACGGTTTTCGCCGAGTGGCATGCAGAGCCCGCCACTGCCCGGCCCGGCGGCAAGGCTGGAACGGCTCGCCCGCAAATCATCCATGACATCGGCGCGGGCGACTCCAGCAAAGCCGATAAGTGGATGGCGCCAGCTGTATGACGGATTCCCCGATCCAGGCAGCCATCGATTGCCTGCGAATCCACGGGGTAAGCGTGCGCCAGTCCAGTGCCTGGCTGGCGGAAGATCACGACCCGCGGTTTTCACCCGTCGAGGCATACCAGCCGCAGTTCAAGCACCATGTGGACCGCAGCTATCTCATGAAAGTCCGCGAAGCAGAGACATCGTATTACGTCTTCCGGGTGTTCATCGGGCTGGGCCTGCGCTTGTTGCCAGCTTCTCCCGCCCGGGAAGGCGAAGACCGGGAGAAACACGAAGCCGGTGAGGCAGAAAGCGATGGTGTGCTGGCGCAGATCGAGGCGACATTTGTTGCCGAATACGACACCGATACCGACCCGGGTCCGGAAGCGCTCGAAGCCTTTGCACAGAGGAATGCCAGCTACCACGTATGGCCATACTGGCGTGAATTTGTAAGCAATCAATGCGCCCGTATGGAGTTGCCGAGAGTCACCATTCCAACCGTCCAGTTTGCCGCTCCTACAGACACACGATGACGCCAAACCCTGAACCCACAACCAAAGCCGTCGTCCTCGCCGGCGGTAGCGGCACCCGCCTGTGGCCGCTTTCGCGCCTCCAGCTGCCCAAGCAGTTCCTCAAGCTGGAAGGGGAGCGCACCCTGCTGGAGCCGGTGGGCCGCAACACCGCCCCGCCATCGCCCTGGCCGAGGGCGGCTACTACTGGAACGCCGGGATCTTCGTCTGGCGCACCAGCGCGATCCTCGACGAGGTGCGCCACCACCTCCCGGACGTCGCCGCCGTGCTGGATCGGATCGTCACTGAATGGGGCGACGCGGCCCCGGACCAGGCCGTCGTGGAGCGGCACTTCCCGGACATGCCCGACATCAGCATCGACTACGGCGTACTGGAGAAGAGCCGCAACGTCGCCCTGGGGCCGCCCGGACATGGCGCTGTTCATGTTCACCCGAAAGATCCTGGCGGGCGAGCCGATCGACGTCTTCAACTACGGCCACCACCGGCGCGACTTCACCTATATCGACGACATCGTCGAGGGCGTGATCCGTACACTGGATCACGTGGCCCCGCGCAACCCCGACTGGACCGGGGCCGAGCCCGACTCCGCCACCAGTACGGCCCCCTACCGCCTGTACAACATCGGCAACCACGAGCCGGTGGAGCTGATGCGCTACATCGAGGTGCTCGAGGACTGCCTGGGCAAGAAGGCCGAGAAGAACCTCCTGCCGCTGCAGCCGGGGGATGTCCCGGACACCTATGCCGATGTCGAGGCCCTGCGCCAGGACGTAGGCTATGCCCCCGCGACTGTGGTCGAAGACGGCATTGCGCGCTTCGTCGAGTGGTATCGCGAGTACTACCGCATCTGACCGCTACAATGTGCCAAACCACCGTAGCCAGAAAACAACCGTCATTGCGAGCGGGTCAGCCGCGCGGCAATCGGCCTGTGTTCGCCAGGCCAATCGTGGTGATGCTTTGGGATGAGTAGCGCCACCGCACTACCGCGCCGCGCGCTGGATCGCGTATGGCGCAGCCGCTTTGCGCGCAACGTGGCGGTGGTCGCCTCTGGCACTGCAGGGGCGCAGGTCATCACCATGGCCTTCGCTCCGTTCATCACGCGTATCTACGGGCCGGAGGCCTTTGGGCTGCTGGGCACTTTCATGGCCATCGTTGCCGTAGCCGTTCCGGTCGCGGCGCTGGCCTATCCCATTGCTATCGTCCTCCCACGTGAGGATCGCGATGCCCTGGGCCTAGTCCGGCTGTCCGCCATTCTGTCGTTCGCTGTTGCCCTGCTGGCCGCCGCCGCCCTATGGGCGGGTGGCGATTGGCTCACCGCCACATTGGGTGCCGAAGCCGTGGCGGGCTTCTTGTTCCTGATCCCGGTAGCGATGCTTTTCGCCGCCTGGATGCAAATCGCCCAGCAGTGGTTGATCCGTAAGAAGGAATTCGGCGTCGTCGCGCGCTCTGCCGTGGCGCACTCGCTCATCCTGAACAGCGCCAAGAGTGGCATTGGCTGGCTGCATCCGGTAGGTGCTGTGCTCATCGTGCTCGCCACGTTGGGCCAAGCCCTGCACGCTGGACTGCTTTTCATCGGTGCCCGCCGCCGGTACCAGGGCAGCACCGCCGAGCGGGAGGAAGGCTCGCAGACCCCGTTGAAGGAGTTGGCGCATCGGCACCGCGACTTTCCCCTGTATCGCGCGCCGCAGAACTTCATCAACGCAGCGTCGCAAAGTCTTCCGGTGCTGATGTTGGCTGCCTTCTTCGGGCCGGCGGCTGCTGGGTTTTACACGTTGGGCAAGATGGTGATGGGCATGCCCAGTAATCTGCTGGGCAAGGCTGTTACCGATGTGTTCTATCCACGAATCACGGAAGCTGCCCACAACGGCGAAAACCTGGCCCAGCACATTGTGCGCGCGACCGGCGCACTACTTGCCGTTGGCGTTGTACCCTTCGGCCTGGTCATCCTGTTTGGGCCCTGGCTGTTCAGCCTTGTTTTCGGTGGGGACTGGGCGGTGGCCGGGGAGTATGCCCGTTGGCTGGCGCTGTTCTTCCTGTTCAATTTTATCAACAAGCCCAGCGTTGCGGCCGTACCGGTGCTTGGCATTCAGCGCGGCCTTCTGGTTTACGAATTGTTCAGCACCGGTGGGAAGGCTCTGGGGCTTGTTGCCGGTTTCTACTGGTTCGGCAGCGATATTTGGGCTGTTGCTCTGTTTTCGGTTATTGGTGTTGTTGCTTACAGTGCAATGATGCTGTGGATCCTTGCGCATGCGATGCGGTGGAGAGTTGATGCAAAAACAAGTTAACAAGTCGCACTACGAATTCGGCAAGTATGTGCACAAGCGGCGCTGGGCCAGCATGTGGCACCAGCTAGACGAGGTGATCGGACTGAACCCGGACCGTGTGCTGGAGGTGGGCCCCGGCCCGGGCCTGTTCAAGGGCATGGTTGGCGCCATGGGTGTCCATGTCGAGACGCTGGACTTGGACCCGGAGCTTGAGCCCGATCACGTGGCTTCTGTCTTCGAGATGCCCTTTGAGGATGGCGCGTTCGATGTTGTCTGCGCGTTCCAGATGCTCGAGCACCTCCCGTTTGAACAGAGCCTGGACGCCTTTCGCGAGATGGCACGCGTTGCAGGCAAGGCGGTCGTTATTTCCCTGCCGGACGCTGCTACCCGCTGGCCGTTTTCGGTGCACATTCCAAAAATCGGTACCGTAAAGTTCTCGATACCCAAACCGCGGCTCCGCGCGCCTGTGCACCAGTTTGACGGAGAGCATCATTGGGAAGTCAATAAGGCTGGGTACGCACTGGACCGCATCGTTTCCGAGTTGGAACGGGCCTCCGGCTATTCAGTAAAGAAAAGTTACCGAGTGCCGGAGAACCCCTATCACCGTTTTTTGATTTTTGAGCCGAAGAAAGGACGCGGATAATGGCATGTAACAATTGTGGGTCGGGCGCGCATACTGCGAGGAATTGCCCCAACGTCAATCGCTGTTCGAATTGCGGAAGGGCCGGGCATAATATCCAGACCTGTCCTGATGTTCGCAGATGCGGTGTCTGCGGGAGTTATCAGCATGATGCGCGTACGTGCCCGGATCGATAAGTGTTTCAGGCCGTGTGAGCAAACGGGGCCGGGTCTATTTTCCCCTGCATGGACGTGGCGGTAGTAGCGAGTGACCAGGGAGGGAAGGCATGCCAAGGATGGCCCGAGTGGTGTTGCCGCATATGCCGCACCACGTGGTGAAGCGTGGGCACAATCGGCAGGCGGTGTTTGCCGGGGCCGAGGATTACGAGCGGTACCTGGAGGATCTGCGCGAGCTGAGCAGTGCGCTGGACATCCGGCTGTATGCGTACTGCTTGATAACGAACCACGTGCATCTGTTGCTGTGCCCCGGCGAGGAGGTGGCCGCCATGGGTCGTCTGATGAAGGCGTTAGCGGCCCGTGCGACGCGGTATCGCAATCGCGTCGAGGGGCGTTCGGGAACCTTGTGGGAAGGCCGTTATAAGTCCAGTCCGGTGCAGACAGAGGCGTACCTGCTCGCTTGCACGCGGTACATCGAACTGAACCCCGTGCGGGCGCGCACGGTGCCAGTAGCCGGTGACTACGCCTGGTCCAGTTACCGGCAGCGTATCGGCGAGGGCGATCGTTGGATCGATCTGGATCCGGCGTACTTGGACCTGGCAGACAACGAATCCGACCGGCGTGCACGCTTTACCACGCTTCGTGGAGCAGGGCGTTCCGGAGCAGGAGTTGACACTGATGCGCGAGGCGTTACAGCGCGGCCAGCTCACCGGCAACCAGCGCTTCGTGAATGAGGTGGAGCAGATCATCGGCTGCCGCATTGCGCGCCGCCGCCCCAGTCGACCACCCTCTCGACGCGCGTGAGAAAACAAATCTGTCCCCGTTTTCGTCTATCCAGTCTTGTGGTCAAGTCGCGAGCATCTCGATCATCCCGTCTTCTTTTATTGGGATCCCTTTTGGTAGATTTATATGCGCACTAGTGTCGTCATTCCATTTAAAAATCGTTTATCGACCCTGAAGGAGGCAGTAGCGAGTGTTGGCGCTCAGGTTGTTAAGTGTGATGAGCTTATCTTGGTGAATGATGGCGGTGAAGCGCCTGATCTCTCCGATTTGCAAAAAGAGGCCGGTCAGGAAATCGAGTATGTGGAACGACTGGAATCGCATGGTGCTGCATGTGCGCGGAATGAAGGAGCAAGGAAAGGCACGGGAGATGTATTGTGTTTTCTCGACTCCGATGACAAGTGGCGCCGAGAACATTTAGCGAAAGGCCTTGCGCTCTTGTCGGACCATCCAGAGGTTGCGTTTTTAGCGACGTCCTACGGCCCCGCGACATCGACGAGGCAGTCGCATGATGCGGAGGGGTTGTTGTTTATTGAAAGCGTTCCGGAGTTTCAATTTGGCGATGGTGGTAGTTTTCGAACCTCCGGTTTTCTGATTAGAAAAGAAGCATTTTGGTCTGTTGGTGGATTCGATGAGGGCCAGGACAAGCATCAAGATTGGGACTTGGCCATGCGTGTCTGGGAGTCGGGGTTGGTGGTGGGTTTCAACCGTCAGTCCACCGTATTGATTGATTCGGTGGCAGAAGGGCGAATGAGTTACAAGCCGAATCCGAAAGCTTCCTTGAGATTCTACAATAATCACAAAGAGTATATGAACAGGGCACACCGTTGGAATTTTAGGAAGGGGGTCCTGAAGGGCATGATCAAGGGTCGGCGCCTGTCCGGGTGGGGCGCGGTCGCCCGGATGTTTGGTTGATTGGATCATGTTGTAGATAAGGAGATCTATTGTGTGTGTTCCGCGGGAGCCCGGACGCTCGATGTTAGGGAGCGTATGAACGGGCTCGCACATATAGAATCTGCCGGATTCTTTTGCTGTATGTTTCGAGGGGTTGAAAAATAACTCAGATGTCGTCGAGAGTATCAAGTGCAAGCGTAAATCAATCAATGATCTCGGTTGCGTTGGTTCTTGCGGCTATTCTTTGGCCGGCGCAACTGGCGTTGAACAACCCTTGGCAGTGGGCGATTCTGGTTGGCCCAGCAATCTTTGTGGCTGTCGCGGCGGTACTCGTGATGGCGGGATCAACCAGGTTGCGGATGCCACAATCGTTGGTGTTATTTACTTTAGTGTGGCTGGCGTTGGCGGCGGTCTCGGCTTTCTGGGTGGGGCATCCGAGGGTGTTGCAAGTGTACGGCGCGCTCCTGTTGGTGTTCTATCTTGTCGCGGCGTTGGCGGCGGCTTCTTCCGACCGGTTACGCTTGGTGCGCTTGTTGATCATCGGCGTAGTTGTCGGGGGACTCGCCCTCATGGCGGTAAGCCTGTTGGTGGAGCCGTTTTCGTTGCGGCGATACCAGGGGCTGTTTAATAACCCGAACAGTATGGGGTGGTTCACCGCAGGTTTGCTGCACCTCGTGCTGGGGGCCCTGTATGGGAATCGGCTCGGCTTTTCGCGTCAAGGCCGAAGGGTGCTCATAATCGTGTTACTGCTGGCAGCGATCTTTCTGTTGGCGAGTAATTCGCGTGCGGCGTTGGGTTCGGTAATGGCGACGGGCGGCGTACTGGGCTTGTTGTTGTGGAGCGAGAGCGTTCATCTGCGGCGGGGCCTGGTTGGCCGTAGGGGGCTACGGAAGCTTCTGCTGGCGCTGGTGATGATGCTTGCTGCGGTGCTCCTGGCATGGAACGCGGGCTTGTTGATCGAAATTGTGGAGAAATTTACCGAGACTCAGCACCGCGGCGATCTAACACAAGGGAGGCTGGATGCCTGGCTCGCGTCGTTGCGGCATTGGACATGGTTCGGACATGGGCCGGATTATGCGGCGGCCATCGGCCGAGTGGATATGACGACCGGACATAGCACCTGGATCAGTCACCTGTCGCGGTATGGTCTCGTGAATGCGCTCTTCTTTATGGCGTTCCTTGGATATGCGGCATGGTGGGCCTGGCGAGCCGCCCGTCGCGGATCGCATCCCGCAGCAGTGGTGCTTCTGGCCGTGGTGATCGGTTTTTCAACGAACGCGACATTCGAGACGGGCACGTCGACCCCGGGCATGTGGCTCACGGTCATTCTCTTCGCGATCTGTCTTCAGGGGCTTGGCGGGAAAGACCAATGGGTTTCCAGCGACCGACGGGGTGCGGGGTGACAATGCCGTTAGTGATCCATGTGGTGCCGGCACCTGATGGTGGGGGGGCCGAGCGTTTGGTGCGCGAGCTTACTGAGCGGCTTCCGGGCCATGGAGTGCAGGCGCAGGCCATTTATTACCGCAATCCGCGTGGTGTCGAGCTGTCAGAGGGCGAGTCCAGCCTCGGGCTGCGTTCGGTTCGCGGGCTGGGTGCGTGGAGACGTTTGCGTGGTGCGCTGCGAGAGCGAGGGGTTGGAGATGGAACGTGCGTGGTGCATGCGCATCTGACCTGGCCGTTGTACCACCTTGCGCTGTTGCGTCGAGAAATAGGCGGCCCGATGGTGTTCACCGAGCATAGTACCCATAACCGGCGTCGCGAGAACCCGTGGTTTCGCCCCGTGGAACGTGTGGTCTATCGGCGATACGACCGGCTGGTGGCCATCAGTGAGGGGACGCGGGAAGCGCTCGCGGGCTGGCTGGTGGACGAGGATTTATCGGCGCGCATCGTTACGATCGAAAATGGATCGCGGATGTTGCCGCTGGTCCAGCGCGAGCCGCGACCAAGTGGCGCGGCGCGGCTCATTTCCGTCGGATCATTGAGTCCGCAGAAGGGATTCGATGTGGCTTTGCGCGCGATCGGGGCGCTCGGGGACCGGGTGGAACGCTACACGATCGTAGGAGAAGGCCCGGAACGGGGGCGGCTGGAATCGCTGGTGAAGGAGCTGGGCCTGCAGGGCAAGGTACGCCTTCCGGGTTATTGTGATGACGTGGCGAGTTACCTGCATGAAGCGGATCTGGGGGTGATCCCCTCGCGTTGGGAGGGGTTCGGGCTGGTGGCAGTAGAGGCGCTCTCGACGGGCCTGCCACTTGTGGCAAGTGACGTGCCGGGGCTGCGGGGTGTGGTGGCTGATTGCGAAGCGACCATCTTGACGCCCCCGGAGGATTCTGCAGAGCTGGAGAATCGGCTTCGATATGCGATCGAGCACCTTGTGGGCCGCGATAATGTTTCCGGCGCAGCCCGGTCACGCGCGGAACGGTTCACGATTGACGCGATGGTGGCTCGGTATGCGGAGTTTTATCGATCGCTTTAATTACCAGCGACGTTTATCAAGCGACCGGGCGAGGGAGGTCGGGATTATGCATAGAAGGCTGGCGGCCCGGTTGGCGACTCTGCTGACTGATGCCGATACCCTGCGGCTACTCGCTTGCATGCTTCTGAGTCAGGAACAGAAGCGAGAAGTAACAGAATCTGAATTGCCAGGATTTCTCTTGGCTGTGCCGGACGAGCAGAAGCTAGTCGAACAGGCGGTTTCTGGTCGGCACGCTGAGTTAAAAAGTATCTTGAAGAAGACCACGGAGGCGATACCTTTAGATGTGGCGCCTGTTGAGCGTCTCTATAGAGAGTGGGAAGGTTTGGTGTCGTTGCTGGGTGAAAAGCCGAAGAAGATCTGTCAAGAGTTTTCCCGTACTAAGTATTATCAGTCGAAAATGGTTCGCCTCGGTCGGTTAAAGGGGAAAGTAAAGGTTGCTGAGTATTACGCGCTTTTCAGATCCTTAGGGCGAGAGGGTTTCATGGCGGATGAAAGCCGGCCAGTAATTATTATAGAAGGGTTCTCTGAGACGGTCCTAATAGATGGTGCTCACCGGTCAGTTGCTATGAAGCACATGGGGTATAAGGAGGTCCAGGGGTATCGTTATAGTGCTTCGGAACTCTTGGGTGTTCGAGAGTTTTCTGAGGCTGAGCGACGGGCGCTTCAGAAAATTTGATTGCATGTGCAGTGCTAGGGAAACGCAGATTGCAGTGCTAGGGAAACGCAGATAAATCAGTGTTTCTGTAACGGGACCTTCTTTGTCGTCGGCAGCCCTGAGCGCCTCAACCTGGGGGACCGCGAACGAGTTATGGTCAAGTCTGGTGTATGAGCGATGGCTGGTTCAGGCGGCGCTCCGGTCGGTGATGGATGATGCCTCGTCGTTGGTCGGTTCGGTCTGCTCGATGCCGTCGATGAACGTCACCCCGCGTTCGAGCTTGTCGAGCCATTCGTAACCCCGGAGCCGGCGCCAGCGCTTCTGCGCGCTCTGGCCGAGCTTGAACGTCAGGCTCAGGACGGTGTTGCGGGTCACGCAACCCCGGGTCTTGTCGGTGCGCAGCCGCACGGTGGCGAAGGTCGATTCGATCGGGTTGGTGGT
>NZ_ATUL01000041.1:0-11319 GCF_000420185.1 Thioalkalivibrio sp. ALR17-21
GCGTATCCATGTCGCCCGGTGCCGAACGCCAGATCGGGTACTGCTCGTCCAGGCTCTGGATTTCTTCCTCGGCTTCTTCCAGGAAGATGTCGAGGATCTCCCCGTCCGCGTCCGGCCCGAGTACCTGCTCCTGGAGGACGGCCTCGTCGAAGGTCAAACCACCAGGGCGTTCCGCGAGCGAGAGACCGACCGGCGCTTCGTCCTGCGCGGTGGGCAGCTCGGGCTCGGGCTCGGGCTCGGGCTCGGGCTCGGGCTCGGGCTCGGGCTCGGGCTCGGGCTCGGGCTCGGGCTCGCCGGCAGGTTCCTCGCTCGCCCCCTCTTCAGCCAGCTCGGAGCTGAATAATGCGGCTTCGGCATCCGGTTCCGACCGCGGCGCCGGCACAATGGCCTCTTCCGGGAGTTCGGGATCCGGTACGGCATCCCCTGCGGCCAGTTCCGGCGCGCTGTCCGACGCCTCTGGAACATCGAGTTCCGGTATCGGGGCCGGCTCCCCGTCAGCCGACTCCGGCCGTTCGGGCTCGGCGGGTTCCGCCATGGGGGATTCCCGAACCGGGGCGGTGTCGTCGGATGCCCTCAGGCGTTGCAGGGCACTGCGACCGCGTTCATGGACACTGTCGAGTTCGCGCCAGGGCTGGCCGGAGGATTCCAGCGCGACCTCGATCGAACTGAGCACCTCCGCCAGTGCATCCACGGCATCCGGTGCCAGATCCGCCGCGGTCATCCCCTCGCGGTCATCGAGGAAACGCAGCAGCGGATCAATAAGCGAATGCAGGCTGCGGAACCCCCCCATGGAAAGCGCGCCGCGTGTGCGATGCAGGGCATCACGCGCCTCGTCGAGGCTGCTGGCACGGGCGTCGCCCGACAGAAAACCCATGAGGTTTTCCCGAACCCGGCGCACCTCCACCAGCGATTCGCGGTACAGAGCCTCCGCCAGCTTCCGGTCGTAGGCCGCCTCGCCGCTGGCGGTCTCGCGTTCGCCTTCCAGGCCGGATTCGACGATGGACTCCAGCGCGAGCAGATGCTGGGCCAGCTCCATCTCCAGACGTTCGTCGTGGTGGGCCAGACGCGTGGGTTCCAGACATTCGTCCAGGGCCCGGGTGTGATGCTCGCCCTGTTCCAGCCCCAGCATGCGCATGGTGGCACCGATCCGCCGAACCTGTTCGCGCAATGGTTCGAGATCGCCCGCCTCGCGGGTCGCGGAACGAATCAGCACGTCCAGGCGTTCGCGGACCTCTCCGAGATCATCCTCCAGGGCCGCACGCAGCTTGTCGAAGACTTCGCGCCCCAGACCACTGGATGCGTCCTCGTCCCGGGCATTCAGGTCATCAAGCTGGAAGACCTCGCGGACCGCGCGCGTCTGTTCAGTGTCCGCCTCGGCCCGTGCCACGTGGAACAGGAGGGTCTTGATGGTGTCGACGGGGGCTTCGTAATCGAGGTCGTCGGCCTGGCCACCCTCACGCAGCTGATTGGACAGCGCATTGAGGTAGCGGCCCAGTTCACGATCGACCCGCCCCACCAGACGCCGGATGTCGTTGTTGAGCTCAACCCCGCCGCGCGCCAGCCCCTCCAGCAGGGCACCGGCCACCCAGAACAGACGCCGGAAATCACCGGCCGGGACCGCCCGCACGACCTCGCGCGAGACCTCGTGCAACCGCTCCGCGGCCGACGCCGCATCCACGCCCTTCACCAGTCCCAGCAGATCCCGCTGAAAACTGCGCCGGGCCTGCTGCAGGGTCCGCAGGCGTTCGGCCGGCGACAGCCCTTCTTCCGGCTCACCCATGCGCGAATCATCGACGTCGTCGAAATCGGGCATCAGTTCGGCGACGTCCATCAGCATGCTCGCTCCACGAACGCTGCGGAGTTCGTTGAGCAGCGGGAGCAGCACCATCGGAGACGGCAGGTCGGCGGCATCGCCGTGTTCGAGGTAGTCGGGGAGCTGCAGAGCGGCGCGCAACAATGCCTCGGTGGTCGCGGCCGATGCGGACTCGCCGCTGCGCAGATGCTCCAGCACTGCGAGCATCTCGTCGCACACCTTCACGACGCTTTCGACCTGCACCATCACGAGCGTCCCGCGAATCTGCCGGACGCGCTCGTGGGCCCGGTCCAGCGATTCCACGCTGGTCGGGTCGTCGGAGTATTGGCGCAGGGCTTCCTGGACTTCGCCGAACAGCGCGTCCAGCTCGTCCCGTACCCAGTTCAGTGCACTGGCAACCATTGCGTGGCCCGGCCGTTAACCCTGCGTTCCGGAACGACCTGCGCCGTCCTGATCCGAAGCCGGCAGTTTGAAGTCCGCAACCGAGGACTGCAGTTGCTGCGACAGCTGGGCCAGGTCGTCGATGGAGGCCGCCGTTGTGTGCGTGCTTTCGGTGGTTTCAGTGGTGATCTCACGGATCTGCGCCATGATGGACGTGACGTTCTTCGCCATTTCCGCCTGCTGATGGGCCGAGGAGGAAATGCCGTCGATCAGGCCGGCGAGATCGTTGGAAACCTGCTCGATCTCGGACAGGGCCTCACCCGCCGCCTGGGCCATCTCGGCCCCGGACACCACGTTGGCCGTACTCTGTTCCATCGAGCTGACGGCCTCGCTGGTATCGGCCTGGATCGCCTTGACCAGCCCTTCGATCTGGCGCGTCGCACTACTGGAACGTTCTGCCAGACGCTGGACCTCATCCGCCACCACGGCAAATCCGCGTCCGGCCTCGCCGGCCGCAGAGGCCTGGATCGCTGCGTTCAGGGCCAGCACGTTGGTCTGTTCGGCGATATCGTTGATCAGGCCGATGATGTCGCCGATTTCCTGCGAGGATTCGCCGAGGCGCTTGATCCGTTTCGCCGTCTCCTGGATCTGTTCGCGGATCGAATCCATGCCCTCGATGGAACGGCGCACGGTGGCCGCCCCGCGCGAGGCAATATCCACGGAATTTCGTGCCACCCCCGCGGACTGCCCCGCGTCCGAGGCCACCTTGTCGACCGACTGCGCCATCTCGTCGATCGCGTCGTTCGCCTGCTGGATCTCCTGGGTCTGCTGCTCGGCCTTTTCGGCCAGCCCCAGAACCTGAGAGCGGCTGTTTGCTGCCGAGTCGTTGATGTCATCGGCCACGGAGTTGATGGTGGCGACCAGGGTACGCAGGTTCTCGATCGCGAAGTTCATCGAGTCGGCGATGGCGCCGGTGAAGTCTTCCGTCACCGTTGCGTTGACCGTGAGGTCCCCGTCGGCAAGGTTCATCATCTCGTCCAGAAGGCGCAGGATCGCCTGCTGATTGCGTTCATTCTGGGCCTCGGTCTCGGCCAGCTCCCGGCGTGTATCGCGGTACAGGAACAGGCCCATGCTCGCCAGCAGAATCAGCGCCAGCAGACCGAAGGCGGATCCCACCCAGGCCAGGACCCCGACCTGCGCGGCACGGTCGGTCAGCGCAGCCTCCAGGTCGCCGGACACCTGCAGCATGTCGCCGGAGCCGGCTTCCACATCTGCAGCGGCGGCGTTCACCTCGAACACGCGGGAAGACGTATCCAGCACACCCTCCACCGCTTCGCTGAAGGCAATAAACAAGGTACCGATCTCGTCGAGCATCGCCTGGGTTTCGGCATCATCCACGGCCTCGATGCCCAGCGGCGCGAAGCCTTCGATCAGCCCGTCCAGCACCCGCCCGAACAGGGTGGCGTCCCGCTCAAAACGCTCGATCGCGGTCGCGGCGCGGGCACCGCCCTGCAGCACCTCGTTCAGACTGTTGCCGATCCGCTGGATCAGCATGGTCTGGCGTGCCGCCACATAGATCTGATCGGGGTCCTCGCCGATCTCCGACATGCGCCGCACCACGCTGTCGGACAGCCGGGCCAGCTCGGGGGAGAACTCGTTCACGGCTTCGGAGAATTCAGTGACCTCCTCGATGGCATCACGCCCATGGAGGATCGTATTCACGTTGCCGCGATAACCGCTCCACTCGCCCTGAACCTGTTCCAGGTCGGCTTGCAGGTCGTCCGGCAGAGGCCCAAGGCCCTCGCGACCGCCGCGGAGTACATCGACATTGTGGTCGAAGGCATCGCGCAGTTCGGCGAGGTCGCCAAAGGCCTGTTCGGAACCCGCCGCAGCTTCCAGCGAAGCGGTGGCCAGCCGCTGGGACAGAAGACGCATGTCGTTCGCCAGCGCGATCCGGTCTCGATACTGGCTCTGCTGGTATTCGTGCGAGACGACGGCGCCACCCGTGGCCAGCAGGGCCAGAACCACCAGCCCTCCCAGCAGGAGGTTACGCGTACGACGACTTGGTCCCATAAGACGTTAACTCCCTTAACAGTAATGCCGCCCCCGTCAGGAGACGGCCGCCTGCTGTTGGTCTTCGGCGGGTTCCGCGATGTCCAGACCGGAAAACCGCCCGGTATCATTCAGTAGCCGATTGAGGTCCACCACGGGGTGAAGCCGGTGCCCCAGATCGAACCCCCCCGTAACAAACGGACGCGCCGCCTCGGGCACATCCACTTCCAGTCGCCTCTGATGCGGTGCGCAACTGCGCATGCCCTCCACCCGACTCACCAGCAGTCCGGCCATGCCCTGCCCCTGCGGGGCCACGACAATGCGCTGGCGCGAGCTGTCCCCGCTGATGGGCTCCCCCAGCAGCAGTCGCCCCAGATCGAACACCGGCAGCACCAGACCGCGCAGGTTCCCCACGCCCAGCACCATGGGATCGGCCAGAGGGACGTGGGTCAGGGACAGGGGATCGGTCACCTCCGAGATCGCTTCCATGTCCGCGAGAAAACGGAACTCGCCCACGGCCAGAAGCACGCCGCGCCAGCCGGATGAAGAATCGCGCTGATACTCCCGGTTCACCCGCCGGCTCTCGCGATCCAGGCTCGCGAGCAGCGCAAACGGAGTGGAAGTATCGACCTTCATGCCGAGAGGTATTTCTCGATCGTCTGCAGCAGGGTGTCCTCGGTGACCGGCTTGGTGATGTAGTCCCGCGCCCCCTGGCGCATGGCCCAGACGCGGTCGGTCGCCTGATCCTTGGTACTGACCACCACCACGGGAACATTGGCGGTCTCTTCCTGCTTGGAGAGCTCTCGCGTGGCCTGAAAGCCGTTCAGACCGGGCATCACGACGTCCATCAGGACCAGGTCGGGCACCTGGGCCCGCGCGGTCTCGACACCTTCCTCCCCGCTGGCCGCCGTGGATACCGAATACCCGTTCTTCTCGAGCATCGTGCGCAGGACATGGATCTCGGTCGGGGAGTCGTCAATGATCAGGATACGGGCCATGGCGTTATTCTTTCCTGGGTTGGTGCGCGCGATTTACTCGCGATGAATTCATTCCGGGGCACCCTGGTGCGCGTACTTGCGCATCGCGTCCAGGAGATCGTCCCGGGTGAAGGGCTTGGTGAGATAGTCCTCCGACCCCACGACGCGCCCCTTGGCCTTGTCGAACACGCTGTCCTTGCTCGACAGCATGATGACGGGGGTCTCCCTGAACTGCTTGTTGTTCTTGATCAGGGCGCAGGTCTGATACCCGTCCAGACGGGGCATCATGACGTCGATGAAGATGATGTCGGGGCGGGAATCGGCCACCCTCGAGAGGGCCTCGAAGCCGTCCACCGCGGTTTCCACCGTGGCACCGTGCTTCTGCAGCAAGGATTCGGCGGTGCGCCGGATCGTCTTGCTGTCGTCGATCACCATGACCTTCACTCCCTGAAACTCGGTGGCCGAGTCGGCTTCCGCTGGCGCGTCAGACACCTTATCCCCCCTAAGGCTATATGCAGGACCGAATCTAACGAAGTCCCGCGGGATACACAAACATCGAGCGGTAATATTGCCCCGCGTGGCATAATCGTCTGACACGGATCACGAAAAGGCCCGTTATCGTGCCCCAGAAGATCGCCATCATCATGGACCCCGTCACGGGGATCAAGCCGGCCAAGGATACGACCTTCGCCATGATGCTCGCCGCACGGGCCCGGGATCACGCCGTGGACTATCTCGAAATGAACGATCTGTGGGTCGAAAACGGCCGCGCCATGGGCCGCAGCCGGCCAATCGAGGTTCGGGACCGTTCCGAAGCCTTCCACGAACTGGGCACGGAAACCACCGGCCCGCTGGATCGCTTCGATGTCATCCTGATGCGCAAGGACCCGCCGGCGGACGCCGAATACGTCTACTCCACCTACACGCTCGAGCTCGCGGAACATGCGGGGGTTTGCGTATCGAACCGGCCGCAGGGGCTGCGCGACATCAACGAGAAGGCGTTCACGGCGCTGTTCCCGGACTGCACCCCGCCGACGCTGATCACCCGCGACCGCGCCCGTATCCGCGCATTCCTCGAGCAGCACGGCGATATCGTGGTCAAACCGATGGACGGCATGGGCGGGAGTTCGATCTTTCGCGTCCGCGAGGGTGATCCGAACACCTCGGTGATCCTCGAGACCATGACCCGGTTCGATCGGCGCACGGTCATCGCGCAGCGCTTTCTGCCGGAGTTCACGGCCGGCGACAAGCGCATCATCATGATCCACGGCGAACCCTTCGAGCATGCCCTGGCACGGATTCCGGCACCCGGTGAATCGCGCGCCAACCTGGCGGCCGGGGGACGGGGAGAAGCCGTGCCACTGACCGCGCGCGACCGCGAGATCTGCGAACGCGTCGGGCCGGAGCTGCGACGGCGCGGCATCCACTTCGCCGGACTGGACGTCATCGGGGAATCCCTGACCGAGATCAACGTCACCTCCCCGACCGGCGTCCGCGAGCTGGACGCGGCCTGCGATACGGACCTCGCCGGCCGCTACATCGATTTCGTGACGGGGGAAACCGCATGAATCCGCGCCGCACCTTGTTTTTCCCAGTCCTCGCAGCACTGACCGCGATGCTGCTGGTGGCCTGCGAACGCACGCCGGAAACCGAGCACCTGCAGTTCCGGGCCTTCGGCACCCTGGTCGAGGTCGCGGTCGCCCCGGCCGGGGAATATGACCTCGCCGAGATCGAACGCGAGCTGCAGGCGGAGCTCGACATCCTGCATGCCTCCTGGCACGCCTGGGAAGAAGGTTCGCTCGGGCGCACCAACCAGCTGCTGCCGCTGCAACGCGAATTCAGCGCCCCGCCGTCGGTGCTGCCGCTGATCGAGCAGGGCCGCGCGGTGGAGGAGGCCACCGACGGGCTGTTCAATCCCGCCATGGGACAACTGGTCGCCGCCTGGGGCTTTCACCGGGACGAGCCCGCCGGCCCGCCCCCGGATGCCGACACACTGGCCGAGCTGCTGGAGGACCCGCCGTCGATGGGAGACATCGAACGCAACGGGGTCCGCCTGACCGGCCACCACCCGAACCTGCAGCTGGACTTCGGCGGACTGGCCAAGGGCGCCGCCGTGGAGCGCGCGCGTGACCTGCTGGCCGATCTGGGCGTGGAGGCGGCCATCGTCAACGCCGGCGGCGACCTGATGACGCTGGGCCGGCCCGCCGGCCGCGACTGGCGCATCGGTATCCGCCACCCGGACGGGGGCACCCTCGGCGGCATCAAACTGGGCGGAGGCGAGGGCCTGTTCACCTCCGGGGACTATGAGCGCGGTTACGAACACGAGGGCGAACGCATCCACCACGTGATCGACCCGCGAACCGGCCGCCCGACCGAGGGCGTGCGCTCCGCGACCGTGCTGCATGGGGACGGCGGCCTGGCCGACGCGGCCGCCACCACCCTGATGATCGCCGGTCCCGAACACTGGCCGGAATACGCTGCCCGGCTCGGGATTGACCACGCCCTGGTGGTCCTGGCGGACGGCCGCATCGAGGCCACTCCGGCGATGGCCGCGCGCATCGAGATCGGGGAAACCCACCCCGAGCCGGAGGTCCGCGAACGGCCGGAGGCCGGCACCACACCGTGAGGATTCCGGGCCTGCGCTGGGGGGACGCGGTCATCGCCGCAACCGGGGCCGGACTGGTCGTGACCGCCTTCATCCTCGCCTGGAACCCCGACGCGGGCACCGAGGCCCGCAGCCTGGTCATCACCCAGGCCGGCGAGCCCGCGCGCCGGGAGCCTCTGGAAGGCCCGCGCGAACTGCGCCTGCAAGGCCCCGCCGGGACTACCCGTGTGGAGATCGAAACCGGGCGCGCGCGCTGTGCGGAATCCCCGGGCACACAGAACATCTGCGAGGGGGCCGGCTGGCTCTCCACCCGCGGCGACATGGCCATCAGCCTGCCCAACCGCCTGACCCTCCGGGTAGAGGGCGCCGAACCCGCCTGGGACAGCATCCACTACTGACCGTGAACGCCGACCGCTCCGCCTCCCGCCGCGATCAGCAGATCGCTGCCCTCGCCGCCATCGCGATCGGCATTCAGATCCTCGAGGCCGCGATCCCCGGTCCCATCCCGGGGGTCAAGCCGGGCCTGGCGAATATCGTGACCCTCGTCACACTGCTCACCCTCGGCTGGCGCGCCGCAGTCGCCGTCACCCTGCTGCGGGTGGTCGGCAGCAGCCTGCTGCTGGGCACCCTCCTGAGCCCCGCCTTCTGGCTCTCACTGACCGGCGCCCTGGCCGCTCTCGCTGCGCTGGCCCTGCTGGCGCCATTCGCCCCGCGACATGTCGGCGCCACGGGGCTGGCCATCGCGGCCGCCATGGCGCATGTCACCGGGCAGTTCCTGCTCGCATGGCTGGTGATCATCCCGCACCCGGGTCTGCCACTGCTCCTGCCACCCCTGTGGCTGACCGCGCTGATCGCCGGCGCCACCACCGGTATACTGACCGCCCACGTACTTTCCGATCCCCGGATCCAGCGCCATATCCGCCATGCCCGCCCCCCAGGACCAGCCTGAGCGCCCGGTGCCGACGCCCCCGTCGGAACACGCCGCCGCGCGTCCGAACCATCTCGCCACGATGGTCTTCCTGGCCGTGCTGGCCCACGGGCTCGTGATCCTGGGCATCGGCTTCACCGTGGACCTGCCCGACCCCAGCCCGCGCGAGCCACTGGACATTACCCGGGTTGCGGACCCCGAGGCCGCCGCGCCGCCCCCCGAGGAAGTCGAGCGCATCGCCGAAATCGACCAGGAGGCGAGCGCCGAAGACCCCGAAGACCAGGAAGCCACCGCCCCCGAGGCCGCAGACGAAGGCACCGGCGAACCCGGCCCCGAAGGCGTGGAGGCCCCGCTGCCGGAACCCGGTCCGCTGGTGGCGCAACCGTCGCCCCCCGAACCCGAACCGCAGCCGGAGATGCCCGAAGCCGAGGAATCGCCGGAACCGGCCCCGCCCGAGGTCGCCGAACCGGAACCGATCGAGACCCCCGAGGCCGAGCCGCGCCCGGATGCCGCCACCCTGATGAACCGCGGACTGGAGAGCGCCCGCGCGGCCCCGGCGGAGGAACGCCAGGGCTTCGCCGCACGCGGCCAGCGCACCCGCTATCTCGACAGCCTGTCGGCGCGCAGCGCACCCGAGGCGGCCTACCTTCAGGCCTGGATCGACAAGGTGGAACGCGTCGGCAACCTCAACTACCCGGACGAGGCCCGGCGTCAGGGGCTTTCCGGCAGCCTGGTCCTGTCCGTGCGCCTGAACCCCGAAGGTGAACTGATCGATATCCAGGTCGCCCGCAGCTCCGGCGAACCCGTGCTCGACGAGGCCGCCATCCGCATCGTGGAACTGGGCGCCCCCTACGCCCCGTTCACCGAAGCCATGCGCGAGGAATACAACGAACTGGTCATCACCCGCACCTGGGCCTTCCGCCGCGACGAAGTCCGGCAGGTGCGCTGAGACCCGGCCGCCTCAGCGCTCGTTGAGGCTCTCGCTGGCCGCCCGCAGCAACGGCGTCAGGAAATACTCGATGATGCGCCGCTTGCCGATTTTCACCTCCACGGTGGCCATCATGCCGGGGGAAATGCGCACGGGCTCGTCCTGCACGAGGACCGTGTCCCGATCCAGGCGGACCCGCACCACGTAGACCAGCCCCTGTTGTTCGTCCTGGACCGCATCCTGCGAGACCTCGAGCACCTCGCCCTCGACCGTGCCGTAACGGGTGTACGGAAAGGTCTGCAGCTTCACTTCGGCCGTCTGGCCCGGCCGTACGAAGCCGATGTCCTTGTTGGGGAGGGTCGCCTCCACCATCACCTCGGCATCCTCCGGCACCACGGTCATCAACGGCCGGGCCGGCTCCACCACGCCACCCACCGTGTGGACCGCCAGCTGTTCCACCGTGCCGGTCACCGGCGCACGCAGGCGCATCAGTTCGTCACGCCGCCGCGCCTGGATCAGCTCCTGTTCCAGGGACTCCGCCTCGGAACGCGCCTGATGGAGGATGTCCAGGGCTTCTCGCCGGCTTTCCGCTCGCAGGGTACGGCGCTGCTCGCGCGCCTCGTGCAGCGCAGCCTCGGCCTCCGAGCGCCGTGCCCGCTCCGCGTCCAGGGCATTCGCCGCCTCGATGCGCTGCTGCTCCAGTTCCAGCTGCTCGTGGCGGGCCGCCATGCCAGCGTCCGAGAGCTGCAACAGATCATCGCTGCGCCCGCGGATGATCGGCAGGGTCTGTTCCAGCCCGGCCACCATCGCGCCCGCCGCAGCGATCTCCCCCTGCCTGCGCGCGATCTCCGCATCCAGCTGCTGCATGCGGGCACGGTAGTGATGCACATGGCCGCGCAATACCCGCTGCTCCACCAGCAGGGCATCCTCCGGCGCGGGGAAATCCGGCTGCAGCACCGGCCGCTCGGTATCGCCGTCCAGGGCCTCCAGGAACGCCTCCGAACGCGCGGCGGTCAGGCGGGCGGACAGCAGTTCCCGGCTCAGGCGCGTCACATCCGCGGTCGAAAGGGTCGAGTCGAGCTCGATCAGGACATCGCCGGCCTCGACGCGCTGCCCGTCCCGTACCCGGATGGCCCTGACGCTGGCCGTCTCCGTGGCCTGTACCGTCTGGGTACGCCCGTCCGGCACCACCTTGCCTTCGGCCACCGCAACGATGTCCATGCGCCCCAGGGTGGCCCATACCACGGTCAGCACCGCCAGCAGCAGGATGACCCCAATGATGACGCGCGGCAGCGGGTGCACCGGCGTCTCCTGGAGCGAAAGGGCCGCCGGGAGGAACTCCGAGTTATGGTCAAGTCTGGTGTATGAGCGATGGCTGGTTCAGGCGGCGCTCCGGTCGGTGATGGATGATGCCTCGTCGTTGGTCGGTTCGGTCTGCTCGATGCCGTCGATGAACGTCACCCCGCGCTCGAGCTTGTCGAGCCATTCGTAACCCCGGAGCCGGCGCCAGCGCTTCTGCGCGCTCTGGCCGAGCTTGAACGTCAGGCTCAGGACGGTGTTGCGGGTCACGCAACCCCGGGTCTTGTCGGTGCGCAGCCGCACGGTGGCGAAGGTCGATTCGATCGGGTTGGTGGT
>NZ_ATUL01000042.1:0-10333 GCF_000420185.1 Thioalkalivibrio sp. ALR17-21
CTGCGCACCGCCAAGACCCGCGGTTGCGTGACCCGCAACACCGTCTTGAGCCTGACGTACAAGCTCGGCCAGAGCGCTCAGAAGCGCTGGCGCCGGCTCCGGGGTTACGAATGGCTCGACAAGCTCGAGCGCGGGGTGACGTTCATCGACGGCATCGAGCAGACCGAACCGACCAACGACGAGGCATCATCCATCACCGACCGGAGCGCCGCCTGAACCAGCCATCGCTCATACACCAGACTTGACCATAACTCTTCGGCACGAGCTTCAGGGGCGAGTGCCATGCCGTACGATCCGTGAGGCGTTGCGGGATGGGCGGGACCCTTCTCCGGTTGAGCGGCCGTTGGCCGAGGGATTGACGTTGACCCTTCGAGCCGAGATGGGCGAGGAACCTCTGAACCACTATGTTGCCGCCGGGTTTGATGGGGATGGACAGTTGAAAGATATTCAGCAAGGGCCGCGGCCGGATGGGCCGGGGGTTGCCGATGCGCTAGAGTGGGAGAGAACGGGGTGATTGTGCGGGTCGCCGCGCGACTTCCCGGAAATCCTGGATGAAGAGGATGAGTATGTTGGCCAGTGCGGTGTCACTTGAGGATTTGCGTGAGGGGGTCCAGCGGCTGGAACGGCCGGACTGGGTGAGGTCCGTGGAGCTTGCCGAGGCCGAGGATGCGGACGGTGAAATGGCTCTGTGGGTCTGGATTGTGCTTGACGCGGATTTTCCCGCCCAGGACGAAATGCAGCCGGCTCTGGCCTCGATGCGGCGGCGAATCCACGAGTTCCTCTCGAGCCAGGTCCCGGGGCTCTGGGCATATATTCGCGTGCGAGAGCCGGGTCAGGAGGAAGGCTGAGGGAGAGACGGGATGTCTTTGCACAGGGATTTGCTGAGTCAGGCCAGACAGCTTGCCACTCATGAGCCGCGGCGTCCGCGCCAGGCGAGCCTTCGGCGCGCCGTTTCCGCAGCCTATTATGCCCTTTTCCATCTGTTGGTGGATGCAGCAAGCAGGGAGGTGGTCGCGGGGCAGGGTCGCGATGTGTTGCGGCAACGCGTGGCGCGTGCTCTCGGGCATGCCGAGATGAAGAAGGCTTGTCAGGTTTTGTTGAAATGGAATCCCGGCGCTCCGGCTGACCCCCTGGGCCAGCTGATCCCTGGTCCGCCCGACCCGCGTCTTGTGACCGTAGCGGATGCCTTTGTGGAGCTTCAGCAGGCACGTCACGAGGCGGATTATGACTTGTCGAGGCGCTTCTCCCGGACGGATGCACTGGCTCTCGTTGGTGTGGCCGATGCAGCGTTTTCGGCTTTCGACGCGCTTAAGAAAGCCGACCAGAATCGTCGCGTGTTTCTGATGCACCTCGTTTTTCATGGTCGCTGGAAACGTTAGGGGCTAATCAATTGTCGGGGCTTTCACGTTCCGAAGCCACGCTAAAGCGCGGCTTCGATCTGTTGGGCGCGGCGGCGGGTCTGCTGCTCACCTTCTGGCTGATCGCGCTGGCCTGGGTGCTGGCAACGATCGATACCCGGCAGAACGGCTTCTTCGTGCAGGAGCGGGTGGGCCGCCACGGGCGTGTGTTCCGGGTGGTGAAGATCCGCACCATGCGACCCTCCCGAGCGCACACCACCACGGTGACGACAGGGCATGATCCGCGCATTACGCCCCTGGGCCGGTTCTTTCGTCGCGCCAAGATCGACGAGCTGCCGCAGTTGTTCAATGTGCTGATGGGGCAGATGAGCTTTGTGGGCCCGCGGCCGGACGTGCCGGGCTTTGCCGATGCGCTGGAGGGCGAGGACCGGCTGATCCTGTCGGTACGCCCGGGGATCACGGGGCCGGCAACGCTCAAGTACCGTGACGAGGAATCACTGCTGGATTCGGTGGAGGATCCGGAGGCGTATAACCGCGAGGTGATCTTTCCCGACAAGGTGAGAATCAACCGCGAGTATGTGCAACAGTGGTCGCTGGGGAAGGATCTTGGGTATATCTGGCGTACCGTTTTCCGGTAGGGGGGTGGCACCTTTGGGCGGTGGGGCTGGTTTGGCGCTGATCGCCCAGGGGCTGGGCTCCTACGGGGTGCGGGGGGTGTGGATGCGGGCTTGCCTGGCACCCCTGCGGGAATCATTATGGCGAATGTGGTATGGAAATGTGACCGGAGTCCGGTCAGCCTCCGGCCATAACCCGTGAGACGGGGCAACACCATTGGGGGTGAAAGGTGCTCGCACGCAAACGATCGGCGTTTCAACAGGATGTGTCGGTGGTCGTCAGTTCCTGGCCACAATTCGAGGATGATGAAGTCGCGGCCGTGCGGGAGGTGATGTCTTCCGGTCGGGTGAACTACTGGAACGGTGACGAGGGCCGGGCCTTCGAGCGCGAGTTCGCGGCCTGGCACGGGGTGCCGTACGCGGTGGCCGTCGCCAACGGAACGCTGGCCCTGGAGCTGGCCCTGCATTCTCTGGGTATCGGTCCCGGAGATGAGGTGGTGGTGTCGCCGCGGACGTTTGTGGCGTCGGCCTCGGCGATCGTGATGCGGGGTGCCCGGCCGGTGTTTGCGGACGTGGACCGGCACTCGGGCAACCTGACGGCGGAGACCGCCCGTGCGGTCCTGAGCGAGCGCACACGGGCCATTCTCCCGGTTCATCTGGCCGGGTGGCCGTGCGACATGCATGCGCTGCGTGCGCTTGCCGACGAGTTCGGGCTGTTTCTGGTGGAGGACTGTGCCCAGGCCCACGGGGCCACGATACAGGGGGAGCCGGTGGGCTCGTTCGGGGATGCGGCGGCGTTTTCCTTCTGCACCGACAAGATTATCTCCACCGGGGGCGAGGGCGGCATGCTGCTGCTGCAGGACGAGGACACCTGGCGGCAGGCCTGGAATTTCAAGGACCACGGCAAGGACTGGAGTGCGGTCTACGAACGCGAACACCCGCCGGGTTTCCGCTGGGTGCACGAATCGTTTGGCACGAACTGGCGGCTGACCGAGATGCAGGCGACGATCGGGCGGACGCAGCTGGCCAAGTTGCCGGACTGGCTGGAGCAGCGGCGGAACAACGCCGGAGTTCTGCTGGAGCGGCTTTCGGGATTGCCGGGCCTGAGGGTGCCGCACCTGCCGGAGGGGTTGGGGCACGCCTGGTACAAGTTCTATGCCTTTGTACGCCCGGAAATGCTGCGCGACGGCTGGGACCGTGACCGGATCGTGGAGGCCGTGCAGGCGCACCGGGTGCCCTGCCTGCATGGTGGCTGCAGCGAGATCTACCTGGAGAAGGCCTTCGACGGAACCGACTTCCGCCCGCCCGAACGTCTCCCCGTGGCCCGCGAACTGGGCGAGACCAGCCTGATGTTCCCGGTGGACCACACCCTCTCCGCCGCCGACATGCACGCCGTCGCCGATGCGGTGGAGCACGTGATGCGCGAGGCCACTCACTCGTAGTCAGCATCATCGTAGGAGCGGGTTCACCCGCGAAGCCCGGGTAGTCGGGCTTGGTGCGGTTCGCGGCCGAGGCCGCTCCTGCAGGGTGGCGGTCGGTGTAGGAGGCCAGCCTCCTGGCCGATGGGGCTGGTGCGGGTCGCGGCCGAGGCCGCTCCTACAACCCGATCCGGTGCCAGGTTCGGGCCGATCGGCCAGGGGGCTGGCCTCCTACGTGTATCAACGGGGCGATGACCACGGTACTCAGCTCCGAGAGCAGGTCGTTCTGGAGTACCAGCAGGTACGGTGCCCAGGATGCGGTATCTGCGGATGGATTGCGGTGGACCGAGAACTGGGCCATCAGAAGCGGCGAGCGCGGTCACCGAAGCTGCCACGCTCGGCAACACGCTGGTTGTATTCGACCAGGGCCTGGCGGTTCTCGGCGATCCAGGCATCGCGGCGTGCTTCTCGCACGGCCTGAGCCAGCGCTTGCTCGAAAAGGGCTGGAAGGTTGATGCCCAGTTCCCGCGCTTGCGCCAGGAGATCGGAATTGACGGTGAGGTTGGTGGCCTTGCGCGGGGCGTCGGTTTTGTACGGCGTGAGGTGCATGGCGGCTCCCGGTCACTTCATGTCATGACGTGATGCGCATAGCTTATGCGCGCTCTCCATGTTGCTCAATCGCGCCCGCTCTCCACGCCCGTCATTGCGAGCGCAGCGAAGCAATCTGTGGGGGGCCGGCACGGCGCCCGGCTCGTCCCATCGTCCAGAGGGCGGGCCTCCTGCGGGGGTGCGGAAATGCCTTGTGTCGGTCGGGTCAGTGCGCGGCGATTTCGTTATAGAAGTTCGGGTTATCCTGGATGGTAGCCAGAACCTTGGCGGCCAGTCCCGTAGGGTTGCGTCGTTTGGCTTCCCAGCTCTTGACGGTGTCGACGCTCGTTCCCATGGCTTTGGCGAATTCTGCTTGAGAAACGCGCAAGCGGGCGCGAATGGCCTTTACATCCGCCACCTCGTGGCGGGTGACGCGGCTGGCCGCCTTCTTGCCTTCCTTGATGTCGACTGCTTCCTGCAGTGATGTCTGGAGTTCGTCGTAGATGTTCATCAGGGGGCTTCCTCTTTTAACCGTGAGGTGAGTGTCTTCAGTGCAGCCTTTTCGGTGGCGGTGAGGTTGTCTTTCACGTTTTTCGGGTAGGCCAGGATCAGGTAGATGATCTCCGCACTTGCCAGAAAATAGATGACACGCCCGCCGCCGCGCTTTCCCTGACGGCCTAACCCGATGCGAATCTTGCGCAAGCCGCCCGTTCCCTGGATCAGGTCGCCTTTGCCGGGTTGGGCGATCAGAGTGCGCTGGAGTTCTTTCAGTTCATCATCCGAGGCGATCGCCTGAAATTGCCGGGTAAACGTTGGAGTCTCAATGAATTCAATGGCATGTGGCACGTGAGGACATGTCCTTATGTCTGTGAGCCTTTTTGGGGTACATTGTACACCTTGAGGGGCTCGGAGGCGATCGCCATGATCGGCCAGGGGGGCGGCCTCCACGGGGAGGGGGCGCGGTGTCGGCCTGCACGGGGCGGGGCGTTTGGCGTAAACTGCTCGGCTTCCCACTACTGGTTGACGGCTTAACCCATGCTGGATATCCGCAGTCTGCGTCAGGATCTGGACGCTACCGAGGCCGCGCTGGCGCGGCGCGGTTTTACCCTGGACCGTGAGCGGTTCGAGCGCCTGGAGGCGCGGCGCAAGGAGCTGCAGGTGCGTACGCAGGAGCTGCAGGCGGAGCGCAACTCGCGGTCGAAGGCGATCGGGCAGGCGAAGGCGCGTGGCGAAGACATCGAACCGCTGAAGGCGGAGGTGTCGCGCATGGGCGACGAGCTGAAGGGCTGCGAGGACGAGCTGGAGGGCATTCAGGCCGAGCTGCACGATCTGCTGCTGCACCTTCCCAACCTGCCGCAGGCGGGCGTGCCCGAGGGCCTGGACGAGGCCGCGAATGAGGAGGTGCGCCGCTGGGGCGAGCCGGCCCGCTTCGATTTCGACTGCCGCGATCATATCCAGCTGGGCGAGCCGGGGGCGCGCCTGGACTTCGAGGGGGCGGCCCGGGTGGCGGGCGCGCGCTTTGTGGTGATGCGCGGCGAGATGGCACGGCTGCACCGCGCGCTGACGCAGTTCATGCTGGATCTGCATACCCGCGAGCATGGTTACGAGGAGACCTACGTCCCGTACCTGGCCAACCCGGAGACACTGGTGGGCACGGGGCAGCTGCCCAAGTTCGACGATGACCTTTTCTCGGTGGACTGCGAGCAGAAGTTCCGGCTGATCCCCACGGCGGAGGTGCCGCTGACCAACCTGGTGCGCGAGCAGATCCTGGAGGCGGAGGAGCTGCCGTTGAAGATGGTGGCGCACACGCCGTGTTTTCGCGCGGAGGCGGGCAGCTATGGCCGCGATGTGCGTGGCCTGATCCGGCAGCACCAGTTCGAGAAAGTGGAGCTGGTGCAGGTGGTCCGGCCGGAAGACTCGGACGCGGCCCTGGAGGGTCTGCTGGGCGATGCGGAGAAGGTGTTGCAGGCGCTGGAGATCCCCTATCGGGTGATGCTGCTGTCGGCCGGGGACATGGGGTTTTCCGCCGCGCGTACCTACGATCTGGAGGTCTGGCTGCCGGGGCAGCAGGCCTACCGCGAGATCTCGTCCTGTTCGAACTTCGAGGCGTTCCAGGCGCGGCGCATGCAGGCGCGGTTCCGCCCGAAGGCGGGCGAGCGCCCGGAGCTGGTGCATACGCTGAACGGCTCCGGCGTGGCGGTGGGTCGCGCGCTGGTGGCGCTGCTGGAGAACCATCAGCAGGCGGACGGTTCGGTGCGCATCCCCGAGCGCCTGCGCCCGTGGCTGGGCGGCACCGAGGTGATCGCCCCCCCGACGACCCCGTAGGACGTAGGAGGCCAGCCCCCTGGCCGATTGGGTTCTCGCCGTCCCACCGGGGGGATCGGCCGGAGGGCCGGCCTCCTACGGGGCAGGTGGCGACCCGTAGGAGGCCAGCCGCCTGGCCGATTGGGGCCACGCCAACCCACCGGGGGGATCGGCCGGAGGGCCGGCCTCCTACGGGGCAGGTGGCGACCCGTAGGAGGCCAGCCCCCTGGCCGATTGGGTTCTCGCCGTCCCACCGGGGGGATCGGCCGGAGGGCCGGCCTCCTACGGGGCAGTGCGGCCGATCGCACGTCGGGGGAGTAATCGGGTGCCTTGCAGCGTCCAATGGAGTCGAGGGGCCGGAAAATCACATGGAGCCCCGCGGCAGGCCGGTCAGCCATGCCTTTCCAGTGACGGAGCGGTCCGCAAGGAGGTTGGCGTGTTGGGGAAAACGGGATTCGGTAGAAACAGGCGTTCGGGCCGGCAGCTTGCGGCGCGGGGCGTCGTGCTGATGCTCGCGCTGGCGTGGGGTGCGGCCGGATCGCCGGTGCTGGCGGACGAACCGGTGCCGGAAGCCAGCGAAACGGAGGGTCTGCAGTTCGACGACACACCGCGCCGGATCGGCCTGGGGACGCCCGACTGGTTCCGGCCGAGCTTTCTCGATATCGAGGAGGATCTGGAGCTGGCGCGCGAGCGCGGGCGCAAGGGGCTGGCGGTGTATTTCGGCATGGATGACTGCCCCTACTGCGAGGCGCTGTTCGAGCAGAACTTCAGCCAGGACGACATCCGTTCCTATCTGTCCGAGCACTTCGACGTGATCGCGATCGACGTGCTGGGGAGTCGCGAGGTGACCACGCTGGGGGGCGAGACCCTGGAAGAAAAGGAATGGGCGCGCAGCATGGGGCTGAACTTCACGCCGTCACTGGCGTTTTTCGACGCCGATGGCGAGGGCATCCACGCGATGCGCGGCTATTATCCCCCGTACCGCTTTCGCGCCCTGCTGGAGTACGTGATCGACCGGCATGACCGGGAGGTGAGCTTCCGCGAGTACCTGGACCGCGCCGAACCGCCGCCGAAGTTCGATCTCGAGGACATCAACGAACGGGATTTCTTCGATCCGCCGCCGCACGACCTGGATCGTACCCGGGAGGCGGGCGAGCGGCCCCTGGCGGTGTTCTTCGAGCGCGAGGCCTGCCACGCCTGCGACATCCTGCATTCCGAGCCGCTGCAGAACCAGCAGGTGCTGGAGCAGATCTCGCTGATGGACGCGGTGCAGCTGGACATGGGCGACGACGCGACCCGGGTGGTCACCCCCGATGGCCGCGAGACCACGGCAGCCCGGTGGTCCCGGGATCTGGACATCCACTGGGCACCCAGTATGGTGTTCTTCGACGAGCAGGGGGATGAGATCATCCGCCTGGACTCGGTCGCCCATCTCAACCGCGTGCGCAACGTGATGGAATACGTGCTGACTCGCGGCTACGAGGACTTCGACACCTTCGAGCGCTGGCGCGCCCGGCGCTGACTACGGACGCATCATGCACTTCGAGCAGGACTTCATAGGCGAGCACCGCGATGTCTTCGAGCGGATCGTGGCACGCGCGCACAAGGTCGCCGTGGTGATCTTCGTGATCACCTTTCTGGCGTATGGCGTGGCGGCCTGGATGGCCTTCAACGAGCAGCCCTGGGTCGCGCTGATCCTGGCGACGCTGGCCTATCTGTTTTTTCGCCAGTTCCGGCTGGTGTCGCTGGGGCTGGCGCGCACCGGGCTGCGCGGCGAGGCGGGGACGGCGGAGCCGCTGAAGGCGCTGGACCTGGCGCTGGAGGAAGAGGGCGCCCACGCGGTGCTCTCGGAGGTGGAGAATCACCTGCGGGCGATTGACGAGGACGAGCCGGGCGACCCGGGCGAGGAGTCCGCGGGGCCGTCCCGCCGCGGTGCCACCGGGGAAGGAAGCCGGGGCGGGGATCGGGACGGTTCCTGAGGACGCCGGTTCCGGCGGGTCAGAGTTCGATCGACGTGCCCAGCTTGCCGCCCAGTACCCGGGCCAGGGTGGTTTCCAGGGTCTCGCCGGTGCGGTCGTTCTGCCACTGGCCGGCGGCCTCGTCGTAGCCGAAATGCGCCGGACCTTCCGGTGAGGAAAGCCAGATCTGCTCGGCCGCTTCCTGGCGGTTGAGGATCATCTGCGCCCCGTCCTCGAACTCCAGTGTCAGCACGCCGTCGATCAGATCGATATCCAGGTCCCCGAGGTCGGGGTGGTCGCTCAGGCGGGCGTAGAAGTCGTCCAGGGTCTGTTCGGCGAACACGGCAAAGGAAGGCTGGCTCATGGGATCTCCCGCTCGGAATGGGCTGTAACGGCTATGTCGCGGATTATAGGGACGCCGCGGAGCGGTTGCCTATCCACCCGCGCGCCACGCGGCGATGGCGACGCCGACCCAGCCGAGGATGAACAGGGTGCCGCCGATGGGGGCGATCGCTCCCAGCATGCGCGGGGCACCCAGGGCCAGGCCGTACAGGCTGCCGGCGAACAGCAGGATGCCGGTGACAAAGGCCACGGCTGCGGCGGTGGCCCAGCCGGTGGCCAGCTGGCTCCACAGCGCGGCGATCAGCAGCAGGCCGAGGGCGTGGATGAAGTGGTACTGCACGCCGGTGTGCCAGGTGTTGAGGGCGCGTTCGGACAGGCGCTGTTCCAGGGCATGGGCGCCGAAGGCCCCCAGGACCACGGCGATCGCCGCCAGCGCGGCGCCGATGACGATCAGGGTGCGGATCATGACGGGCGCGCGCGGCTCAGCCGTTGTCGTCCATGTCGCTGTCGATGTCGCGGCCGGGGACCCAGCCGTGTTCGCGGGCGCGTTCGATCGCCTCGTTGTGGATGCGTTCGTGGCGCTCGCGCAGGTCGTCCGGCAGGGCGGAGGGGCGCAGGCCGTATTCGTCCCACTTGGCGTTGACCTGGCTCTGCAGAGCCTGGATCTGGCCGATTTCCCAGCCGTCGCAGGTCTGGTCTTCCGGCAGGATGCCGAACACCCAGGCATCCCGGATGATGTTGCCGATCGGCGTCATGCCGCCGTAGAGGTCATTGTGGAGGCCAACATAGCGCCGGTCGCTGCGGACGGATTCTCGATTCGTGGTAGGCATGCCGGTAGTGTATGCCGCTGACCCCTTCCCGTGAAGGGCCGGGGCACCGTTTGCAGTGGGTTATCGCAATCTTTTGTTGTGGAGGTAACGTCATCGTGCCCCGTTCTTCGCCGGATCCGGAGACCGCGCTGCGCCGCCTGCGCCTGCGGGCGCTGCTGAAGCTGATGGCGCTGGGCGGCATCGCGGCGCTGGTGGTCGCGCTGACTGCGAATGTGATCTCCCTGCCGGGTGGTTCGGATCCGGAGCCGCGGGTGCTGGAGCTGGCGGATATCGGCCCGGGCGAGGTGAAGCGCCTGCGCTGGAACGGTCGTCATGTGTTGGTGGTGCACCGGGATTCGGCATTGTTGGGTTCGCTGGAGGCGATCGAGGCCGATGCGCTGCGCGACCCCGAGGCGCGGCGCGGGCGGCAGCCGGAGGGGCTGGAGCTGCCGGAGCGCAGTTTCGACCCGGCCTGGTTGGTGGTCTACGGGGAGAGCGCGGATCTGGGCTGCGAGCTGGACCTGGTGCATCCGCAGGCGGCCGACGGCTGGCCGGGCGGTTTCGAGGATCGCTGTCGCGGCGGGCGTTACGACGCCGCCGGGCGGGTATTCCGCGACCAGCCCGGGGCGCGCAACCTGGAGATCCCGCAATACCGGCTGCACGGGGACGGGGAGCGGCTGATCCTCGGTGGCTCGTGATCCCTGATTCCTGGTGGAAGACGGGGAATCGGCCGGAGGGCCGGCCTCCTACGGGGGGGCAGGCTCCGACCTGTAGGAGGCCAGCCTCTGGCCGATCGGGCGCAGGGGTTGGCCGGACGGGGAATCGGCCGGAGGGCCGGCCTCCTACGGGGGGCAGGGTTCGACATGTAGGAGGCCAGCCCCCTGGCCGACCCGGCGCAGGGGTTGGCCGGACGGGGAATCGGCCGGAGGGCCGGCCTCCTAC
>NZ_ATUL01000043.1:0-9487 GCF_000420185.1 Thioalkalivibrio sp. ALR17-21
CGGAGATTGCCCGAACGCACAATCGGCCGGAGGGCCGGCCTCCTACCGGGGGCAGGGTTCAACCCGCAGGAGGCCAGCCTCTGGCCGATCCGGCGCGGAGATTGCCCGAACGCACAATCGGCCGGAGGGCCGGCCTCCCACCGGGGGCAGGGTTCGACCCGCAGGAGGCCAGCCTCTAACCGATCCGGCGCGGAGATTGCCCGAACGCACAATCGGCCGGAGGGCCGGCCTCCTGCCGGGGGCAGGGTTCGCCCTGTAGGAGGCCAGCCTCTGGCCGATCCCGCGCGCCTCAGGCCGGCCCCGGGTCCAGCCGGCGTACGACCTCCAGGGCAACCCGCTGGCTGTAGTCATGGATCTTCCAGTGAGCCGGGCTCCAGCCGACCAGGAAGCGGTAGAAGTCGGCCTGCGCCAGCGGGAACAGGTCCCGCCATTCGGCCTCCAGCGCGGCCGCCTCCACGTCCGGGTGGTGATCGCGCAGCGCCTCGCGTAGGGCATCAAAATAGGCGTCCAGCAGGTCGGCCTCGCGATGCTCCTGTTCCTCTTCGTCGAGGCAGGAGCCGATGAAATAGGCCACGTCCTTCATCCCGCAGCCGCCGCCGACGTACTGGAAGTCCACTGCCGCCAAGGCGCCCCCGTCAGCAGCAAAACAGAAGTTCGCGACCTTCGCGTCACCGTGGACCAGGGTGTGAAAGCGGGCCGCGTTCAGCCGGCGATCGACCTCCGCGGCCGTGCGGCGGATGGCCGGGTCCTCGATCGCCGCCCATTCTTCCTGGCGGGTCGCCAGATGCCAGTAGCTGCCGACCGGCCACAGGCCGTCGGGTGCGGTGCCGACAAACGCGGCATGCAGCTCGGCCAGCCAGCGCAGGCAGAGGACCGCCCCGTCGAAGTCCAGGCGCTCGCGGCGGTCCGGGAAACCGGCCGCATCCAGATCCTCCAGGATCATCCAGCCGCCATGATCGTCCCCACCCGCCGCGAAACAGCGCGGGAGCCGACAGCGCGACGGATCGAGCCGCGGGGCGAAATCCGCGTACCACGCACGCTCCACTTCGTAGGATCGCCGCTTGCGCCGGTCGGAAACCCCGCCGCCCCAGCCGCGCGGGTGGCTGACGGCTGCCGGGTAGCGGACGTCCTTCACCATCACCGAGGCTACCGTCGCATCCTCCAGGCGGTAGCGCCGGATCTCGCCATAACCGCTCCACAGCCCCTGCACCCGTTCCTCCGGGTACGCTGCGCGGGCGCCGGTCGCGTCGCGCACGCGTGCGGCCAGCTCTGCGTCCTCCCGCGCACCCATGGCCGCAGCCGCCTCAGTTATGCAGCAGCGCGTCGGTGGTGTAGATCAGCAGCCCGTAGTCCTTCTGGTAGGTGTCACGCATGTGCGCGGCAATACGGGTGCAGAGCTCCTCGGAGCCCAGCACCTCGATGCGGATATTGCCGCCCTGGCGCCAGTTGCCGCGACGCTTGCCGTGTTCGCCCCAGCCGCGGGCATCGATCACGGTGTAGCCGCTGGCACCCAGCTTGCGGATCTCGTCGACCAGCATATCTTCCAGGATCGCCTCGGTGACGATCACCATCAGGCGCATCGGTTCGCCTTCCATGCCCTATCCTCCGACTGCGTAGAGTTGTTCGGCCAACCAGAAGTAAAGGGGTACGCCGACGAAGATGTTGAACGGGAACGTCACCCCCAGCGAGGCCCCGATCGACAGTGCCGGGTTAGCCTCCGGCACCGCAATGCGCATGGCTGCCGGCGCCGCAATGTACGAGGCACTGGCGTACAGCGTGGCCAGCAGCAGCGTGCCGCCCAGCGACATGCCCAGCCCCCAGCCCAGCACAATACCGAGGAGCGCGGCCACCACCGGCATCACGATCGCGAACGCCACCAGGAAGACCCCGTAACTGCGCACCTCGGCGATGCGGCTGGAGGCCACCAGCCCCATCTCCAGCAGGAACAGCGCCAGCACGCCCTTGAACAGATCCCAGAACATCGGCTCCAGCGGCTCGATGTTCTCCGGACCGGCCAGGTAGCCGATCAGCAGCCCGCCGATCAGCAGGAACACGCTCTTGCCGAAGAACACCTCGTGCAGGGTCTTGCCCCAGCGCGTCCCACCCCCGGTTCCGGCCTTGGCCAGCAGGATGCCGATCACGATCGCGGGGATCTCCAGCAGTACCAGGAACACGATCATGTGTCCCTCGTAGTCCAGCCCGCGCTGGGCCAGGTAGGCCACCGCTACCGAGAAGGTCACCACGCTGACGGAGCCGTAGTGGCCGGCGATGGAAGCCGAATCGGCGCGGGTCATGCGGCCGACCCAGCGCAGGATCGGGAAGGCGATCAGCGGGATGAACGCCGCCACCACCAGCACGGCCAGTCCGGGCAGGAGCAATGGCACCAGCTCGGATTCGGCCAGCTTGACCCCGCCGTGCAGGCCGATGGCCAGCAGCAGAAAGATGGACAGCGCCTCGTACACCGCCATCGGGATCTTCAGATCGGATTTGGCCAGCCCGGCGATCGCGCCGAGCAGGAAAAACAGAACGACCGGTTCGGAAACCATGGTCCTTGCCTCCAGTCAGAAACGTCGCCCCGCACCGGCTCTCGCGGGGCACGGGACTGTCGGTCTGGTTCAGTCGCTACCGGGCATCATCGAGGAGTGGTGATGCACGATCTTCCATTCGCCGTCGCGATTCTCGTAGACGAAGGTGTAACGCGCCGGTACGTCCCTGACCTCGCCGCCGTCGCGCACGCGAAAGGTATAGGTCCCGGCATCCGTCAGCTTGTTGCAGCCGAACTTCACGTTGCGCTGAGTGATCGTGCCCTCGGGCCGTTTCTCCAGGAAATGGCGGAAATAGTCGCGGATCTCGTCGCGCGTGGTGCGCGGAACGTTCGACACCGTGGGCAGCAGCACCGCGTCCTCGGCATAGCAGTCGGTGACCCGATCGGCGTCGCCGGTCTTCAGCGCGTCGTTCCAGCGGTCGAAAAGCTCTTCCGCCAGACGCCGGGTCGCGGGGGCGCAAACCACGCAGCTCTCGTCCACCGGGGTATCGATGGCGCCGAAGTTCGGGTCGCCACCGGTGCCGGTCACCGGGTGATGCTGGTCCCGGTACGAGGCACTCAGGCTGAAGCGGGCACGCGGCTCGCTGTCGGCATCAATGAACCGGGTGCCGCTGATGCGCGGCCGGTCGTCGGAAGGATTCTTCACGGGTGTTCTCCGCGGGCGCCGTGGCGGCCCTGATCAAAGGTTGTACTTTGCGGGGGATTGTAAACCGCCCCCCATAGCCTGTCAGCCGGGCCTGTCAGCCGGCACCGTTCATCCGGCGAAGGGGCCCTGTCCGGCATCGGCCTGCGCCTTGAAGGCGGCCAGCATGTCCTCGATCTGATTGCGCAGCCGTGCCTCATCCTGAATGGCGAAGTCGAGAAACGTCTGCGCCACCACCGACAGCACCTTCTGCCGCGGATGCACGATGTGCCACTGACGGTGGATCGGGAAATGCTCCACGTCCAGCAGCGCCACCGGCCCTTCCGCGCCCTCCGCGCTCAGGGTATGCAGGGACAGCACCGAGATCCCCAGACCACCGATGACCGCCTGCTTGATCGCCTCGTTGGAACCCAGCTCCATGCGCACCCGCGGATTGATACCGTGTTCCTGGAACAGCTTGAGGGTGGACTCACGGATCCCCGATCCCGGCTCGCGCATCAGGAAATTCTCCTGCTCCAGCTCCTGCAGCGGGATATTGCGGCGGCCGGCCAGCGGGTGATCGCGGCTGGCCATCACCACCAGCGGGTTGGGTGCAAAGGGGTACACCGCCACGTCGGTCAGGCGCTCCGGCACATGGCCGATGATGTACAGGTCATCGTCGTTATTGGCCAGGCGGTCCAGCACCCGGTCGAAGTTCGAAACCTCCAGCGACAGCTCCACGTCGGGATAGCGCCGCGCGAACTGGCCGAGAATGCTGGGCGCGAAGTACTGCGCCGTGGTGATCACAGCCAGCCGCAGCCGCCCGCGCTTGAGGCCGTGCATCTCGGCCAGCTTCATCTCCAGATTGGTCAGCGCCCCGAGCATCTCGCGGCAGGTGTCGTACAGCAGCAACCCTACCTCGGTGGGCGACGCCCGCCGCCCGACGTATTCGAACAGCGGCAGCCCCAGCGCGGAGGACAGCTTCTTGATCTGGATGGACACCGTCGGCTGGGTCAGGTGCAGCTCCTCCGCGGCGCGGGTGAAGCTGCCCAGGCGCACGATCGCTTCGAAGACCTGCAGCTGGCGCAGGGTCGCATGCCGGATCAGATGCGCCGGCAGCTCCGACTTCAGCATCACCTGCGGAAGGCCGGAATCCCGCGTCGAATCGCTCTGACTCACGCCGGCCCCCTGTTAACGGGTAGTCAGGCCGGCATACAGCATCGGCAATTTCTCCGGCAGCCGTTCGACCCGATCCAGCACCATGTAGTGGTTCCCAAAGATGCGCTCCACGTAATCATCGGCGTTGGGGTCCAGGCTCATGCAGAAACTGTGGACGCCGTTGCGTCCGGCCTCCTCCACCGCGCGGCGAGCGTCGAAGCGCAGGTACTGCGGATCACGCACGTCGGTATCCGAGGGCTCGCCGTCGGTAATCACCAGCATCAGCTTCTTCTGCGAGCCGCGGGCACGCAGCTGCTCCGTGGCATGCCGGATGGCCGCCCCCATGCGCGTGGAGAGCGCCCCCTTCATCCCCGCCAGACGCGCCCGCGCCGTGTCGTCCCAGGGCGCATCGAAATCCTTGAAGCGGAAGTACTCGACGTCGTGCCGCCCGTCCGAGTTGAAACCGTGGATCGCGAACGGATCGCCGATACGCGAGATCGCACCCGAGAGCAGCGTGGTCGCCTCGCGCGCCAGCTGCACCACCGAGGTGTCGGTCCCGCGCACCGTCTCGTTGGTCGATTCCGACAGGTCCAGCAGAACCAGCACGGACAGATCCCGCTCCTGGCGCAGGGTGCGGGTGTAGATGCGCTCGTCGGGCTGCCGGTTCATGCGCAGGTCGATCTGTGCCTCCACCAGCGCATTCACGTCCAGCTCGTCGCCCTCGGGCTGCCGACGCAGGCGTTGCACGCCTTGCGGCTGAATCGCCTCGATCAGGTATTTCAGACGTGCGATCAGCGGCTTGTGCTTTTCGTTGATCGCGTAGATCTCGTCCAGATCGCCCTTCTCCGGACGACGCTCCAGCAGCGTCACCCAGTGCGGGCGCTCCAGCTGCATCTGGTAGTCCCACTCGTGATAGTGGAACGGCAGCGAGATCGGCTCCTTGCCCTCCTGCGCGTTGATGCTGGTGTCCTCGCCATCGCGGAAAAACTCCGTCGCCAGGACCATGATCTGCTGGGCATCGTCCCCGGCACTGGGCACGTCCAGGGTGTTGATCATCTCCATCGGCGTGACGTAGATGCGTTCCTGACCCGAGCCGTGTGCGGCCAGCACCTCCGCCTCTTCTTCGTCCTCGCGGCCCACCGCCCAGATATAGCGGTTGTCGTCGCGGTAGACGACCTCGGGCACGATCTGCTTCGGGTTCACGTAGCCCTTTTCCGGGAACGCCGGCGCCAGCGCTTCCGCCAGTTCCGCCGCCAGTCCCGCACGCTCCAGATCGGACTCGCGGGCGAAGGCCGCCCGCGCCTCGTCCACGAACGGGTGCGGGTCCGTGTAATCGGCGTCGATCAGGGCGCGCGCGGTCCGTGCCAGCAGTGGCTGCGGCGCATCGCCGTCTTCCGGGGTGGCCGTGTGCAGGGGTTTCCAGATCTGCCCCAGCCCCGGGAATGCGGCCAGTGTCAGCCCCTCGACCCGGGCATCCTCGAACAGCTCCAGCAGCGCGCCCCGGATCCCCCGCGGCGCCTCTTCTTCCTGGCGCTCGCGGGTATGCACCATGTGCGCGGCGGCATGCGCCGCCGCCGCGCGATACAGGTCAAGCCCGGTCAGCTCGTCGGTGTCGTCGAAGGCATCGGGCAGGAACAGCGTGAACCCCTGGATATACGGCCGGTACCCTTCGCGCGATTCGAAATCGCCGCTGGTTGGCCGCATGAAGAAATCGCGTCCCCACAACGAGCGCAGATACAGGTTGATACGCCGCTGCACGTCCACGAACAAGGTCCCGCGGCGTTCCTTCTGGAATACCGAGCGCGACTCCGGCGACTGCAGGCCGAAGTATTCGATCTGCGCCTCCAGATCGGAGCGATGGGCCTGTGCGCCCCAGGTGGCCCAGCGCCGCAACCCGCCCAGGGTCAGATGGCTCAGCAGCTCGTCCAGGTGCTCCAGCATCGGGCGCACGCCGCGCGGGGCCTGCCCGAGCAGCGAATCCAGCAGGCGCAGATAGCCCTCGAAAAGGAAGTGATCGCCGAGCCGGCGGGCCGCGATCGGCGCAGTCGAGATCACCAGCGTGATCACCGCCGAACTGGTTTTGGAGTACATGCGGATCGCCGCGCTCAGCAGCTCTGCCACTGCATCCTCGCCCAGCTCATGCGCCAGCCCCGGCGCCTCCTGAATGAACGCCACGACCAGCTCGGTCCCGCGTCCCAGGGAATGCAGGCTGCGGGCTCCCTCGAGGTAGTAGCGTTCCAGTCCCGCCGGGCTGAATGCACGCGTTGCCTCGTGCCACGCAGATTCAAGCACCTGCGCGGCGTGGTCCCCGAGGTCCTCGAGGAGGTCCGAATAGTCTTCCAGATGGATGCTCATCGCGCGTTCGCGCCGCCTCGAAGGCGGTCTAGAAGAACGTGGTCACCGCCGAATCCAGCGCATCGCGCATGTCCGGATCGTCGGTGATGGGCCGCACCAGGGCCATGCGGCAGGCGGCTAGCGGCGCGACATTCTTGCCAATAAGCGTAGCCGCATACACCAGCATCCGCGTCGAGATTCCCTCGTCCAGTCCGTGCCCCTTCAGGTTGCGCGCACGCTCGGCCACGCTCACCAGTTTGTCCGCGACGTCCTCGCCCACACCGCCCTCGTGCGCGACGATCCGGGTCTCGGTCGCATGATCCGGGTAATCGAAATCCAGCGCGCCGAAGCGCTGTTTGGTCGACTGTTTCAGATCCTTCATCAGGCTCTGGTAACCCGGATTGTAGGAAATCACCACCTGAAAATCGGGATGCGCCTTCACCATTTCCCCCTTCTTCTCCAGCGGGAGCACCCGCCGGTTGTCGGTCAGGGGGTGGATCACCACGGTGGTGTCCTGGCGCGCTTCCACGATCTCGTCGAGATAGCAGATCGCCCCGAGCCGGGCCGCCATGGTCAGCGGCCCGTCCTGCCAGCGCGTCCCTTCAGCGTCCAGCAGATAGCGCCCCAGCAGGTCCGAGGCGGTCATGTCCTCGTTGCAGGCCACCGTCACCAGCGGCTTGCCCAGCTTCCAGGCCATGTGCTCCACGAAGCGCGTCTTGCCGCAGCCCGTCGGACCCTTGAGCATCATGGGCATGCGCGCCGCATACGCCGCCTCGTACAGCTCCACCTCGTCCGCGACCGGCTGGTAATAGGGCTCTGCGGTCACCCGGTATTCGCGCAGTTCGTCCTGCATGGCAATGCTCCTTCACAAAAAGGCCGGGCTTCGCCCGGCCATGCTCGCAATCCCGCCCGGACTCAGTCCGGCCAGACCCGATCCGGATGCAGATTCTCCCAGGGCGTATCCCCGGTGGCGCGATCGTCATTGCCAGGGGAGTCCTTGCGGCCACCGCGGCTCGAAGCCGGGGAGCGTTTTCCCGCCGTCGACCCGGTGCTCTTGCGGGTGGCGCCGGAGCCACCCGCGGACTTTTTAGCCGCAGGCTTCTTCGCCGTGCTGCCCCGCGGACCGGTCGTTGCCTTTCCGGACGACGATTTGCCGGAGGCGGGCTTTTGCGCCGGCTTGTTCTCCGCCGGTTTCTGCTCCGTGGCGGACTCCGGCTTGCTGCTCGACGTTTCATTCGTCGACGTGCCCGATGCCTCGCCCTTGTTGTCCTGATTCTCGCGCGCCGCGCGCACGCCGGCCGCCAGCTTGTTCTGCAGGTCACTCATTGTGACACCTCCTCGATGATGGCTTCGATCTCGGCCGCAGCCGCCTGTCCGGGTTTCCCCAGATCATAGACGGAGCTGCCTTCCAGCGCCGAACGCCGGTAGATGGCCCGCCGCCGCAGCGTCTGCTCCAGAGCGGGTATGTCGATCTCCATGAGGGCGTGCTTCATCGCACGCGAGAGCGCGCTGCGCACCTCAAGCTGGTTGACCACGATACGCGCCTGCAGATCCCGGTTCGCCCCTTGTGCCTCCTCCAGGCCCGTCCCCATGCGGACACTGCCCCACAGGTCCACCGGCGAAGGAAGCACCGGGATCAGCGCCAGGTCCGCCGCCGCCAGGGCGCCGTTCACCGCACCGCCTTCCAGGGTCGGAGGACAGTCGATGACCACGAAATCATAATCCCGACGCAGGTTTGCCAGCTCCCGGTCCAGCGGCCCTGCCACCGCGAACACGGATGCCGGGAACGGCTTGCGCTCCGAACTCATGCGCGCCCATTGCCCGGCGGAACCCTGAGGATCGGCGTCGACGACCAGGGTCCGGCCGCGCCGGGCCAGCCCGGCCGCGAGATTCATCGTCAGGGTGGTCTTGCCGGTCCCGCCCTTCTGATTGACGACCGCGATCACCCGCGAGCTCATTATGACCCCCGGGTCATGAAGTCACCTCGCCGGCGAGGCGGTCGACCTCGAGCGCGAAGGCGCGATCCGCCTCGCCGATCGCCTCGCCGTCCCGGGCGTCGATGGTGATGTTCACGTAGGTCGTCCCGAAGCTTATGTTCGGGTGATAACCGTCGGCCTCGGACAGATCCGCGACCCGGTCGAGGAAATCCCGCGTCACCCCGTATCGATCAAAGGTGTACTGCTTGCTGATCAACACCAGCGAACCCTTGCCAGGCTCCCAGCCTGCGGGAACCACGTCACCGTTCTCGGCCATCGGAATCTCCGCTGCCGTTTGCATTCATTTGAGCATCGATCTCGCGCACGTGTTCCCACTCTTCGTCGAGCAGGGCCGAAAACAGCGCGGCATCCTCTCGGGCGCCGGTGCGACGGCAATACGCCATTGCTTCCTCGTACATCCGCACCGCGTCCAGCTCCAGCGCACGGTTGTACTCCATCAGCTGCCGCACTGACCGCCCCAGACGCACCGGAGCCAGCTGGCCGCCGGGCGGGGCCAGCCCGTAGTGCATCAGGCGGGTCATCAGGCGATCCGCATGCTCCAGTTCTTCCTGCGCTTCCCGCCGCAACGAGTCGCTCAGCTCCGCCATGCCCCAGAGCGCGGTCAACCGCGCCTGGGCCATGTACTGCTGGACCGCCGACATTTCATGCGCGACCGCCCGGTTCAGATAGCCCACGATCCGTGGATCGGCCATCGGCGTATCCTCAGCTGGCGGAGCCGCTGGCGCTGGGCGCGGACGGCAGGATGCTTTCCACTTCGGAATGCACGCGGGCAATGATGTGCGCGGCCACCAGACCGTCACCCACACGCTCGCAGGAATCGGCACCGGCACG
>NZ_ATUL01000044.1:0-8284 GCF_000420185.1 Thioalkalivibrio sp. ALR17-21
CCACTGGCGCCCGGCGGTGACGAGTATCACGGTCGACAATGGCAAGGAGTTCGCGGCCCACGAGCAGGTGAGCGCGAAGCTCGCCTGCCCCGTGTACTTCGCTCGGCCGTATCACAGCTGGGAACGCGGCTCGAACGAGAACACCAACGGTCTGATCCGGGAGTACTTCCCGAAGGGGACCGACTTCGCTCATGTCAGCGAAGAACGAATCCAGGAGATCGAAGACAAGCTCAACCTTCGACCGCGCAAGCGGCTCGGCTACCGGGCTCCGATCGAGGTCCTGGAGCAATCCTTATCGCGGCGACGCGCCGCATGACGTGGCGTTGCACTTATTGGTTGAATTCAGGCGTTAGATAAGAAGTGTGACCGCGGCTGGCCATCTCGGCAGCCAACTCCGATATCACGCGCTCAGCACCCCCTTTACCCACGGCTAGGCTTTCGCAAATAAACATTAGGCGCATCGGCTTGCCTGATCAGATGCCGTGCACCGCCCGAAGTTTTCTGTTGATAGCGCACTCCACGGATGGGAATTTGTAGAATTTTTTTTAATCCACGGCGCCGTCATTGTTGAATCTCCCAAGAACGAATTAACTCTACATCGATCGCTTAAGGTGGAATTTTCACTTCTCGCCTTCACTCGGGCCTGACCTGCCGATCTTGGGTTTGAGTGGGCTTTATTGCCGGCCTTCCCAGTTCACCAAAATTCGTTCGCAAAAACAGGGCTTGGGCCATTCAAACCTGAAGGTCCTCAACGCCGGGGTAGCAATCTGCAGCCCGTTTCAGGTCTTGCGGGTTTATCCGCCAAGTGTGTCCTCCGGCATCGAACTGCCGGACGGCCACATCATTGAACGGATCAAGAACAAGAACGATCGCATTCGATGCGGCCTCCCGGTTAAAGAATGTATCGGCCGCTCCAAGGGCCGCATCCCGGTAGCCACTGGCTTCCGGGTGCGTGCGCCGATAGGCGATCGAGTTGCCGCACAGCCAGAACTGACCGGCGTGAAGCACCCCGGGCGATACGATCTGGAAAGGCTGCCGAGAGCCGGGGCGTACGTACACCTCCGGCAATTCTTCGAATTTCAGGGGGGCCGGCCCCTTTCCCCACACAGTGGCATCGGCACAGCGTTGCCAAAGCATCATGTCGAGCAGGTAGTTCTCGCCATAGAGGTCGTCGTCATCCATGCGGAAACAGCAAGCGCCGCTGGCGAGCTGTGCTCCCAGATTTAATGCAGCCCCGGCAAAACGATCGCCGGGCACCTGCGCCACGTGGATATCGGGGGCCTCGCACTCCTTGGGCAATTCTTGGGGCTGCTCACCGTTGTACACCAGGATCATTTCGCGGTTCGGATAGGTCTGCTTGCGGTAGGTCTCGATGGCCTGAGGGACCATGTCCGGGCGGCAGGTGGGGGTGATGACGCTTGCCGTCGGGTACTCGTCCCAGTCGTGGGCGATTCCGAGGGTTTCGCAGATTTGCCGGATGCGGTGGGAGAAGGTGTGGTTCTGGAGCGTCTCACGCCAGGCGCGATGTGCGATGCGCTGGCGGTAGAGGTGGTCCTCTTCCATGCGAACGAGCTCGACCAGGGCGTCCAGGTTTTCGCCAAAGGACTGGACCAGGCCGTGGCGGATGTCGCCCTCCGGCAAGGCGCCGAAATGGATGGCCGGGCAGTAGCTGGCCGTGGCCTGCAGTGCTTCCCAGCGTTGGGTAGTCGGCGTGGAAAGCGTCTGCTCGAAGCTGATGGTTGCCTTCGCGTACTTCAGTGCGAGGATGCGGCTCTCGCGGGTCGCGCAGCCAAGGATGCAGCCCTGGTGCTTTTCTTCCGCCTTTAGCCGATTGTTGGTCAGAAGGTAGCGCGATTCGAGAATGCTGAGCCGGTGCTCCTCCCGCACTTCTTCCAGTACTGCGTAGTGATCGGGGTTGCGATCCAGATCGCCCCACCCGTCGAACAGGACGCCGAGGTCCATGGCGTCGTATTCCTCGTGCTTGCGGAACGGGTTGTACAGCGCGGGCTGGACGCACGGCGGCAGGTCTTCGGCCTGGATGCCGTCCGCGCGCAGGCGCTGTGTCTCCTCCGGATCCGCGCAGAACACATGATCGAAGTGCGTGGCGAATTCGCGGTAGTGTTCGTGGTAGGCGTGGTCCTCGGTGAACCAGTACACGGTGGGGATGCCAAGGCTTCGCGCGTGGGCGACCAGTTCGCGCAGCGCATCGGCCCCCGGCCCGGGCGCGGGTTGCGCAAGGTACCAGTGGCCGGTGGCGGTCTCCCAAGTGGACTCGACGATCAGCAGGTCCGGCGCGCCGTAATCCAGCGTCTGGCGAGCATTGTCCGGCGTCAGCAGAAACACTTCGCCCTCGAAGCGCAGGCCCTCGTACAGGCGATCGCTGACGATGGAGGCGATGCGCAGGCTGGAGTTCGGTTCCTTGACGGGTTCCCAGGGCGGGATGCCGGGGTTCCACCACGGCACCTGTTCCATGGCCGCATCCGAGAGCGGCCGGGTGGCAAGGATGGGGGTGTCCTGATCGGCCGTATCCGTCATTACCAGCGTACTCCCCGGAAGATCACGTCATTGCGGATGTTGTCACGGTAGCGCTCGGCAATGCGGAACATGCCTTCCATTACCTCGTCGGTCAGGTAGTGCGGCTTTACGCCCAGGTCCAGCAGGCCCTGGTAGGCGGGGTTGTAGTAATGCTCCTCGGCTTCCTTGCGCGGGTTTTCCAGGTTCTGCAACTCCACCGGGTATCCGAGGGCCTGCCCCACGCGCCGGGTCTGTTCGGCGAGCTCGCGCACGCTGAAGGTTTCCATGATCTGGTTGAAGATGCGTAGTTCGCCGGGGCCTGCGGGGTGTTCCACGGCCTTGTCCACGCACTGCAGGGTGTCGCGGATGTTGAGGTAGCCGCGGGTCTGTCCGCCGGCGCCGTAGATGGTGAGCGGGTAGCCGGCAATGGCCTGGACGATAAAGCGGTTGATGACGGTGCCGAAGATCTCGTCGTAGTTGAAGATGGGGTAGAGATCTTCCTGGCCTTCGTTCTCGTCGGTCTCGATGCCGTAGACCGGGCCCTGCATCAAGTCGGTCACGCGCAGGTCCCACATGCGCGCGCCGAACCACATGAGGTCCGTGTCCATGATCTTGGTGGTGTGGTAGAGCGAGGAGGCCTGGCGCGGGTAGAGGAAGGTGTCCTTGCGGCCCTTGTGCTCGACCTCCAGCCAGCCCTCCTCGATGTCGATGTTGGGGGTGCCGTACTCGCCCATGGTGCCGAGCTTGACTACCGGGGTGTTCGGCGCGAGATCGCGCAGGGCAAACATCAGGTTGTTGGTGACCAGCAGGTTGTTGCTGACGGTCAGGTTGGCCCGCTTGTAGTTCATCAGCGAGTACGGGGCGGACGGCTGCTCCGCGTAGTGGACGACCACGTCCGGCTCGCCGGTGAAGGTCGGGTCGATGGCCCAGTCGTATTGCACCCGGCCTTCGAACAGCCCTCGCATGGCTTCCGGGTCGGCCAGATCCGCCAGGACCACCTTGATCTCCTTGCCGGTGCGCTGGTGCCAGCGCTTGGCGCGCTCGGGCAGCGTGGGCACCGGGTAGAGCATGCCGACGTCCAGATCGGTGCAGGCGTGGCGGCGCAGGTAGTTATCCACCACCGTGACCTCGTGCCCACGCGCGGAGAAGTGCATGGCCGTGGGCCAGCCGAGGTAGCCGTCGCCCCCCAGAATCAGGATATGCATCGTTGCACCCTCTTACGGAAAGTTGCGTTCGGCTGGCTCATCGGCGCAATCGGCCGGTTCGAGCAGACCGTTCTCCTCCAGGAAGCGGCCTACCTCATCGCGCGAGAGCGCCGGCTCCAAGGATGAATTGTACGGGTTGGTGACCTCGCGCGAGACCAGATTTTCGTAGTCGTACTCGATGTCGCGATAAAGCGATGGGAACGCGGGGCGCACCACGAAGTAGCGGTCCAGCTCCCAGGTACGACCGGTCTCTTCCTGGCTCATCAGCTCTTCGTACATCTTTTCGCCCGGCTTGGCGCCGATCTCCTGTATCTCGATATTCGCCGGATCATGCCCGTACTTGGGAGCCAGACGCTCGATCATCACGTTCGCAAGGTCCTCGATGCGCACCACCGGCATCTTGGTGATCAGCACTTCTCCCCCGCAACCCAGATGGGCCGAATCGAGCACCAGGCGTACCGCTTGCTCGCAGCTCATCACGAAACGGGTCATTTCGCGATCGGTAAGAGTCACCGGCCCGCCCTGTGCGATCTGACGCCTGAAAATGGGCAGCACCGAGCCGCGGGAGCCGAGCACGTTGCCAAAACGGGTCGAAACAAACACCGGCCCATCCCCGTGGAGGGTGGTGTTTGCTGCCGAAATGAGCCGTTCGCCCATCAGTTTGGACGTGCCCATCACGTTGGTCGGGTTCACGGCCTTGTCCGAGCTGGTGAAGACCACCCGCTCCACCCCGTTCTCGCAGGCGGCCCCCACCAGGTTCTGGATGGCCAGGATATTGCTCTGGACGGCCTCGAAGGGCGAACGCTCGCAGAGGCCCACGTGCTTGAGCGCAGCGGCGTGAAATACCACATCCACGCCACGCAGCCGACGCATCAGCTTGTCCCGGTCGCGCACGTCGCCCAGGAAGAATTTGCCCCGGCCATCGCCACCGAACTCCTGGTCGAGGAAGAACAGCTCGCTCTCGTTGTTGTCGATGCCGATACACTCGGCCACCTCGAACTCTTCCACCGCCTGGCGAACCAGCTCGCGGCCCACCGTGCCACACGCACCGGTTACCAGTATTCGTTTGTTTTTCAGGTGATTCACTGATCGGTTCCTTGAACGGGTCGGGATCATGGCCCGGGTACATACCCCCCCCCTGACCCGGCGTGATGGCCGGGACCTCGAAGGCGGAGACCGACCGGTGCCGCGAACGTGGTGCGGAGCATATCAGGCACGTCCCGTACATCAAACGGCTTCCACGTCTGGTTCACCGCCTGCCTGCAGTTCCTGGAGACATTGCTCCACAAGCGGCAAATGGCCCAGTGCCTGGGAGTATCGTTCCTTCTGCCAGTCGGACTCGAGTTGAAAGGTCAGCGCCGCCAGCCATAGCTGGTTCAGGCTCACCGCGTGGTGTGCAGCACGGAATCGTGAAGCCCGTTGATATGCCCTGCCAAGATGCCGAAAACCTGCCTTATTGATGGGCCATCCGGAACCGGCCGGCTCCAGGGACCACCGCCCCCAGTGCAACAACACGGGACCCGATGAATGCGCGGGCACGACCGTGAACGGACCCACGTCGGGCGATGCGAGAGCGACCGGCGTGGCTGCCAGCCAGCCCAGCCACTGCTCAAAGCAGTGTTCGAGCCTGTTCAGCCGGGCTCGCTCATCGTCTGACGCAGCCGCCCGAAGGTCCGTCAACATCGATGGAGACAGGCGCTGCCATAAATACGAACGGGAACGTTCATATTGTTTTAAGAATGACGGGCTCAGCTCCGTTTCGAGCATCCGGTACCGGAAATTCCAGATCATCTTCTTTGAGGCAGGCACCCGCTCCGTCGCCGCCACCGGACACCGAAAGAGATGGACATGCCAGCCATCAATCGTCGTGGATCCCAGCCAGCCGGGGGAAGCCAGGGTCCCGGGGGGCGAAGCCAGCAGCGTGGCTTCGTGACGCGCCTGATCGGAACGGTTCCTGTCGAAGAGCTTGACCAGATAAGTCTCGCCCGAGTCGCCTCTACACCAGAGCGCGTAGACACCTCGCACATTGAGTTCCAGCCATTGAATACTCAGACCCTGGTCCGGGGTCTCCGAAACCAGCTCCGACAGGACCTGTCCCACCCAGCGCTCGCGCTGCTCCGGCTGGAGGATTGTACGCACCGGGTGCGATTCCCCACCGGACCGGGGAATGTAGGCCGCCTTGTGAAAGAACAGCGCATCCAGCTTGGGACGCTGCCGATACAGTTGCTGGATGGCAGGGACAGCGCCGGATAACCGGTTGAATGCCTGGCGCGACAGAAGCAACGCTATGATGGCCGGGATAAGCCCGGGCGGTTCGCGGAAGAGGAAATCGATTACCAGGTAGATGAAGGCCAGCATGAAGCCCAGTGCAGCCAGCACGGCCGTCCACGATGAAAGTGCGTTATCGAGGTGCTGACGAAACGACTCGCTGACGATCAGGGCGGCGAGAAGCACACCCGAAGTGAGAACCAGGTAGGCAATAATGATCCCGGCCACGGCCGGATACAGCCACACCAGCAGGACCACCGCCAGAAACACGAAGATACCGCCCGCAAGCGCCGAGGCATAACGTTTGTAGGAGCGACGCGCCATCTCGTCCTGTCCCTCGAACAGGACCATCTTGCGCCCGCGGGCGAGAAGCCGGGCCGCACCACGCTCCGCCCCCCACTCCACCAGCCTTTCGGACCCCAGATAGAGAAGGTAGAACAGGATTGTGGCCACCGACAGGCTGATGATCAGCTGGTCCCGATCCACTTGTTCGAACGCCGGCGGGAAATACCGCGGGATGCCGTCCGATCCCAGCAAGATGATGACCTTCAATGGGAGAAAGAAGGCCAAAAGCATGGAGAGCTGGGAAACCAGCGTGAAGAACACCACCCCGCTGGTCGCGGCCGGGGCCGCCCAGAAAAACTTGGCGCCCAGGCGGCTGCTCCATTTCAGACTGTCCAGGATGGATCGGATCAAGGGGTTGAACCCTTGGCTACCGTGGCTTCGACCCCCGTAGGAGCCGAGCCCCCTCGGCGATGGGGCACCGGATGGGCCCGATCGGCCAGGGGCTGGCCTCCTACGTTTGCGTTGGCCGAGCCCTCTCGGCGATGCGGCGCCGGGCAGGCCCGATCGGCCAGGGGCTGGCCTCCTGCGTTTGCGTTGGCCGAGCCCTCTCGGCGATGGGGCACCGGATGGGCCCGATCGCGGAGCGTACCGCCGTATGGGGTAATCAATTCCATTGCATCATCCATTGTCGTCTCGCCCCCCCGCAGGAGGCCAGCCGTCTGGCCGATTGGGGCATCACCAACATCCCATCGCGCAGAGGGCTGCGCTCCTACAGGCGGGAATGCCCAAGATCCGTAGGAGGCCAGCCCTCTGGCCGATTTTGGTACGCAGAAACCCCATACAACGTTGGTTAGCGGAGCAGAAACTCCTGCGGCGTCAGCGCGGGCACGGGCGAACCGGCGAAATCCTTGAGGTTGCGCGTAATGATGGACGCGCAACCCGCGCGCTCGGCAGTGGCGGCCACCACGGCATCTTCGAAATCCGCCCAGCCGAGCGACCGGGCTCGTTCGAGTTCTGTGCGTCCCACCGCGGATACGTGCAAATGCTGGAGCAGCCAGCTCAATGCCCGATCCGCAGACGTGCGATCCGCATACCGTGCGACCAGGTAGTGCACCGTGGTCGCCGCGTGGGCGCTGATTGCACCCTCTTCTTCGCCCTGCACAACTTGTTCCAGGACTGCCGCCGAAACACGATAGTGCGGCTCGCGCTTTTGCAGAACGTCCAGCAGGACGTTCAGATCGAGCATGATCACGATGAATGCTTGTCGCGCAGGTGGTCGTGATAGGCCTTCTCGGCATCCACATCGGCGGGGATCAGGCCGGTAATGGCTTCCAGCTCGGCGCTTGGCGTATGCCGCTCGAGCGCTCGGAGGTGGCGCAGATGGCGGTCAATCACCTCGGTCATGCTCATCCCGTGTGCCCTGGCATAGGCCTTCGCGAACTCTACATCCTGTTTGGGCAGGCGCACGGTCACCTTGGTGGTTTCCTGTTCCATACGATCACCTCCCGGCATGTATGGCAAATTCGAAGGAATTGTACGGCACGGGCTGATTCACATCCAGGACGAACTCGACCGCTTGCTCTTGCGCCAAAGATCCCGGCTTGTCGCTTCGCCGCGGCCGGGATGACAAAGACGTGGTTTGGCCCACAGCCCCCGCGGGAGGCCGGCCCCCTGGCCGACGGGGCTTTGTTCGGCTTCCTGTCGCGCAGAGGGCTGCGCTCCTACACGATGTCCGGGCCCATCGTAGGAGACCAGCCCTCTGGCCGATGGGTCTTTGTTCGGCTTCCTGTCGCGCAGAGGGCTGCGCTCCTACACGATGTCCGGGCCCATCGTAGGAGGCCAGCCCCTGGCCGATGGGGCCTGTCCGGAACCCCAATCGCCCAGGGGGCTGGGCTCCTACAGGTGAGGTTCGCGCCTCTGGCGGGTCACGGGGATCAAGCGGCCCTGGATCGCAGGAGCGGCCATGCGCCCTGTTTGGATGCTTCAAGGATCACGACTTCGACGATCGTTCC
>NZ_ATUL01000045.1:0-7691 GCF_000420185.1 Thioalkalivibrio sp. ALR17-21
CCACCCCCGCACGCGCGAGGGTGAAGAACAGTCCGTTGCGAGAAGGCATTAACCACTCCGTGGTCAGGGCTTTGGTTGCCTGCAGACGATCCGGAATACGGGTAACAGGATCAAGGGAAAAGGTTCACAAAAACATTACGCGGCATGGTTTTCCCAGCCAGCTACAGGGTGAAATCGAGGTGACACGAGGGGCTGGCGGAGCGCGCACAAAAAAGGGCCGCCCGAAGGCGGCCCTTTGCTTCCCGAAGCGCGCCCGGAGGCGCGCCGTGCGGGCAGTCTTACAGCGCGGTCACGTCACCCGCGGCCAGACCCTTGGCGGTTTCCTGAATCTCGAAGGAAACCTTCTGGCCTTCGGCCAGGGTCTTGAAGCCCGAACCGTTGATCGCGGAGAAGTGCACGAACACGTCCTTGCCGCCATCATCGGGGGTGATGAAACCGAAACCCTTGCTCTCGTTGAACCACTTAACAACACCGGTATTCACAACTACTTACCTCATCATGTAACTAAAGAAACGTGATTGCGGAACGCTACCAACAGATCAACGGGAGCACTGGTCCAGAAAACTGGGGACTTCCTTGGAGTTGCTGCTAACCGCGAATCACGTTTCCGACTATACGCTCCTGTGTCGGCAAAAGCCAATGGGGTGTGATGAAGTTTTTCTGTCAGCGCCGGCCGGTCAGGCGCGCGTATTCTTCCGGGTCGTTGAGTGCCCGGATGTCGACGAAGCTGCCGGACGGCTGCTCGCGCAGGCGTGGCAGTACGTCGAGGATGTCGCGTGCCGCGGTTTCCGGTTCCGGCATGGTGCGGGTGCCGCGCGCGGCCTTCAGCCGCTGCAGGGCGGTGAAGGTCTCGCTGTCGGCCTCGTCGCACAGGTAGTCCTGCATCGCGGTGTCGATCAGACCCGGTGCCAGCGAATGCACCGGCACGCCGGGAAATTCGTGCGAGTAGAGCTGCATCAGCATGTTCAGCGCGGCCTTGGACAGCGAATACCCGCTCCAGCCGGCGTTGCCGAACACCGCCGCCCCCGAGGAGATGGCGACGATCTGGCCGACCGCGATCTCGCGCGTCAGCAGACGATCCAGGATCACCTTGTTGGCAAACGTGTTCACGTCCATCAGCAGGCGCAGTTCGTCCATCGGCGCGTCCGGCATGCGCTGGATGTGTCCGAGCAGGCCCGCGTTCAGGATCACGAGGTCCAGACGGGTGACGCCCTGCAGCAGCCGGTCCATGGCCTCCGGGATGGCGTCAAAGTCCGCCAGGTCGATCTGCACGTCGCCGGCGACCCCGTCGTCGGGGCAGCCACGGCGGCTCATGCCGTAGACTGACGCGCCGTCGGCGGCGAGGACCCGGGTGAGTCCGAGGCCCAGGCCGCTGGAATTGCCGGTAATCAGTGCCGATTGCGGAGTGGTCGATGTCATGTCTGCTCCTCGCTGAGTGGTTCCATCCAGGCGTACTCGGCCTCCACCACGTTGCCGCTCCCGAGGTGCCGCATCTGCCGGCACAACCGGTGCACCAGGGTCAGGCCGCGGCCCCACAGCCTTTCGTCGCTCTCGCCCTCGAGAGCCCGCCGTACCCGTTGGTGGTCGAAGCCCGCGCCACTGTCGCGCACACGGATGCGCACGCAGTGCCAGTCGTCCGTGCGGCGGTAGCGCAGGCTGATGCCGATGCGCCCTTCCAGACGTTCGAGCCCTTCCTGGCGCAGGCGATAGTACTCGGCAAAGCCTTCCGCGGTGGCCTTCATCTCGGAAGACAGGCCCAGCACGCCATGTTCGAAGGCATTGTTGCAGAGCTCGGCGACCACCGTCTGCAGGGCCTGAACGTGTTCGCCGGGCTCCGGGAACCAGCGCCGGAGCTGCTGCCGGGCCTCTTCCGCGACGTCCACGCGGGCCAGCTCGGCCCCGGCGGCCTCCATGGACCAGCGTCGGTTGCCGGTGGTGTCCGGGGGTACCGCGAGACCGGTTTCCAGCACGACCTCGGGGGCGCAGGTGATCGCGACCGCGGTGATGTCGTCGGCCGGTGACGCATCCCCCATGTGCCGTGACAGGGCATCGCCCAGCCGTTCGATCCGTTCCGGTGGGCGCTCCGGATGGCACAGACAGCCATGCAGGCGTGCCTCGCCGAACGGTTCACCGGTGGTGCCTTCCTCTTCCAGAACCCCGTCGGTGACGATCAGCAGGGTCTCGTCGGCGGCGATGGCGTGACGCCGGGGGCCGCTGTCCAGCTCCAGCCGGGGCAGGATCCCCAGCGGCATCGCCTGCGAGGGCAGGCTGCGCAGTTGTCCGTCGCCGCCGCACAGCAGGGCATCCGGCAGGCCGCCGTTCCAGGCGGTCAGGGTCTGCCCGTCGGGCTCAAAGGTGATCAGCACGGCGCCCATGAACATCGACGGTGGCAGAAAGCCGTGGAGCACGTGGTTGAGCTCGAAGACCAGCTCGGTGTCGCCCACGCCCTCGCGCGTCAGCGTATGGAAGGCTTCCGAAACCGGATAGGTGCCGATGGCCGCAGCCAGGCCATGGCCGGTGAAGTCGCCCACCAGTACGCGCAGGCCGCCGTCCGGGGTGAAGTCCGACAGCACCACGTCGCCGCTGAAGGTGGCCGCCGACCACTGGCATACGCGCAGCCGTTGCGCGCCCACGTTGCGGCCCGTGATGGCCCGCGACAAGACGCTTTCCGCGGTCTCTTCCTCCCATGCCTGGCGCGCCCGGGCCCGGGCCAGGGCCTCGTTGCGCTCGCGCAGCCCGTGATGCAGGTCGCGCAGGCGCTCCATCGCGTGGATCTTGGCGCGCAGCACCGAGAGGTTGAGGGGCTTGTTGAGGAAATCATCGGCACCGGCGCGGATACCCTGCAGCAGGGAGTCCTCGTCATCCAGGGCGGTCAGGATGATCACCGGGATGAAACGGTCGCCGCACTCGTGCTTGATCTGCCGGGTGGACTCGAAGCCGTCCAGCCCCGGCATCATCACGTCCATCAGGATCAGGTCCGGGGGAGCGTTGCGTGCCTGCTCCACGGCCTGGTGGCCGTCGGTCGCCTCCTCGGTGTCGTAGCCGGCGCCGGTCAGCATCATCTTCAGCAGGCGCCGGTTGTGCTTGTCGTCGTCGACGATCAGCACACGCCCCTCGCCGGACGCCAGCGGCACGCTTTCGGAGGAGGCGTTCACGGACGTCACTCGATGGTGAACAGGCGACCGAAATTGGCGATGTCGAGCACCTTGCGTACCCCGTCGGACGCCCCGACGATGCGCACGTCGGCACTATCGCCGCCGGCGTGTTCCCGCAACAGCAGCAGCATGCCCAGCGCGGAGCTGTCCATGTACTCCGTCTGCGACAGGTCGATGACGTAGCGCATGCCGGCGCCGCGGGTGTCGCGGTAGGCGCTGCGGAAGTCCTGATGCTGATCAAAATCGAAACGGCCGTGGATGGCGATGCGCAGTTCGCTGCCGTCCGTCGATGTGCGGGTCTGGATGCTCATGCGGTCTCCGTCGGGAGTTTTCGGGGGTCAGAAGAGTTCAACGTCGCCGGTGTCCAGGTTTTCCTGATTCACGGCGCGATGATGACGATTCTGGCGATCCTCGCGCCAGGCGCGCACGCGCTCGGCCATCGCGCGGGCATCGTCGGTGGAGCGTGCCTCGTGCAGGATCCCCTGCAGTTCGTGCAGATGGGCCAGGGCGTCTTCGGCGGTGCCCAGGGACTGACGCGCGATGTCCTCGAACTGCAGCGAGCGAACCGCGGTGGCGACCGCCTGGTTCATGCGATCGGTCAGCTCCGCCTCTTCCCGCAGCCGGCTTTCCATGTCCTCGGTGGCCTCGCGGGCATAGTCGAACAGCGAGCCGATCCGCTCCTTTTCTTCCATGCTGTCGCTCATGTCGCGCGAGGCCATGGAGTGGACCGTGTCGTGCACCTGGCGGATGCTGCGGCGCGCCTCCTCGATCTGCTTGCGGATGTCCTCGTGGAAGGTGGCCGAGCGCTTCGACAGGTTGCGGACTTCGTCGGCCACCACCGCGAACCCGCGCCCGGCCTCGCCGGCCCGTGCGGCCTCGATGCTCGCGTTCAGCGCCAGCAGATTGGTCTGGTCGGCGATCTCGCCGGCACTGTCCAGCAGCTTGAACACCCCGTCCATGTGCTGGTTCATGTCCGCCATGTGGTGCGCGCTCTCCACGCTCTGGCGACTGACCTCCACCAGCGTGTCGATGAACATCTGCAGGGTCTCGTCCGACTGGCGGGTCAGGTCGCGCAGGATCTCCGGCTGGGATCGGCCGTCTTCACCGGCATGATTCTGTTGCGCCAGATCGGAGCTCATCAGCTCCTGCTGGCGTTCGGCGATCTGGTGCATGTCGCTGAAGCTCTCGCCCAGTTCCTTCACCGCGTTCTCGATCAGTCCCTTCTGCCGGGTGATCTCCTGATCGATCTGGTCCAGTTCGAAGCGCATGGCCTGGTCGATCTCTTCGGACAGTTCCGCGCCGCCGGCCACCCGGTGCGTGGCTTCCTGCTCGCCGTGGGTGGGGGCGTCCGCGTCCGGGGTGTGCCACAGGGCGACGACCAGCGCGGCACCCAGCAGCAGGGGCACCACCAGCAGGCTGGCCGCCGCGGCTGCTCCGGCCAGCCAGACGCCGCCAATGCCGGCCAGCAGGGTGGCCACCAGGGCAATCGCCAGGCCTCGCTGTAGCGGCGGGTGCGTCAGACGTTGTTTCCAGTCATTCATCACGTGTCTCCTCCGTTGGCGACGGCGCGGGCGGTGTCGCGATGATCGTCCAGCAGTGCCTCGGCGATGCGCCCCAGCGGCAGAACCTGTACGGCCGCGCCGCGTTCCACCGCCTCGCCCGGCATGCCCCAGACCAGGCTGGTCGCCTCGTCCTGGGCGATGGTATGGGCACCGGCCTCGCGCAGCGCCAGCAGCCCGCGGGCGCCGTCGTCGCCCATGCCCGTCAACAACGCGGCCACGGTGTTGGAACCGGCGGACTGCGCGGCGGATTCGAACAGCACGTCCACGCTGGGCCGATGCCGGTTCACCGGCCCCTGGTCGTCCAGCCGGCAGACGTAGCGCGCACCGTCCCGCTCCAGGCGCAGGTGATAGTCCGTGCCGGGGGCCACGAATACGTGCCCCGGCATCACCACGTCTCCGTCCTCGGCCTCCTTCACCCGTAGTGCGGTGCTGCGGTCCATGCGCTCGGCGAAGGCCTGGCTGAAGCCCGCCGGGATGTGCTGGGTGATCACGATCCCGGGTGCGTCCGGCGGCAGTCCCATCAGCACCTCCTTGAGGGCCTCGGTGCCTCCGGTCGACGCGCCCAGCGCAATGACGCGGTCGGTGGTGCGAAAGCGGCGGCCCCCGCCGGCGGTGGCCGCCGGCCGGGTGGCCTGAGCGGGCGCTTCCGCCGGGACGCTGCGTGCCTGCACGCGAATGCGCGAGGCCGTGCGGATCTTCTCGATCAGGGCGTCCGCGTAGGCCTCCATGGCATGCGCCACGTCGGTGCCCGGCTTGGTCACGAAGTCGACCGCCCCCAGCTCCAGTGCCTGGAGGGTGACATCCGCTCCCGCTTCGGTCAGCGAGGAAACCATGACCACCGGCATCGGGCGCAGGCGCATCAGATTGCGCAGGAAGGTGATGCCGTCCATCTTCGGCATCTCCACGTCCAGGGTGAGCACGTCCGGATCGTGCTGCTTGATCTTCTCACGGGCGTCGTACGGATCGGCCGCGGTTTCCACCACCTCGATATCCGGTGCCTGGTCGAGGATCCGTGCCAGCAGCTTGCGGATCAGGGCCGAGTCGTCGACCACGATCACGCGGATGGGACGGGCCTGCGTTGTGCTCATTCGAACAGCTCCACATCGCCGGCCAGGTCCTCGCCTTCGAGGCGGCGGCGGTAGTCCTGCTCGCGTTCGAGCAGGGTGTTGTTGTGCAGGGACACGAGCTTTTTCAGCCGCACCCGTCCGGAGGCAGGGAAAAACACGACCTTGCGCGGCCACGGGCCGCCCACGTCCTCGGCCAGAATCTCGAGCCCTTCTTCGCGCGCGTAACGGCGCAGAAACGCGATGTTCCGCGCGCCCACATCACTCATGCCCGCCATCACGCGCCCGCCCCCGAACATCTTGATGCGCAGGTCGTCGCGTTCGGCGCCCAGCTTGAGCAGCTCGTTCACCAGGAACTCCATCGCGTGGGTGCCGTAGCGCGTGGCATTGGAAACCGCCGGGCCCCAGCCGCTGTCGCGTTCGCCTTCCGGGAGCATGAAATGGTTCATGCCGCCCACGCCGGCCTTCGGCGACCATACGCAGGCCGACACGCAGGAGCCCAGCACCGTGGTGATCAGTTCCGCGGAGGACACCGAAACGTAGCATTCCCCGGGCAGCAGCTTGGCCGCCGGGGCATTGTTCATGCGATCCCAGTAGCGGTTGATGTGCGCGAAGGCACCATCATGCAGCTCGGGCAGCGCGCTCATGGCGAAACCCTCCGGTACAGCGTCTGTTCCAGCAGGCGGAACGCGTCGGTCACCCGGTACAGCGACTCGGAGTGGCCGATGAACAGGTAGCCACCCGGGCGCAGGATGGTCGCAAACCGTTCCACCAGCTCCTTCTGGGTCGGTTTGTCGAAATAGATCAGCGTGTTGCGACAGAAGATCGCGTCCAGCGGCCCCCGGATCGGCCATTCGTCGAACAGGTTGAGCTGCTGGAAGCGTGCCATCGAGCGCAGGTCATCGCGGATCCGGACCTTCCCGTCCTGCCCGCCCTTGCCGCGCAGCAGCCAGCGCCGCTGGCGTTCGCGCGCGATCCCGGTGATGCGACTGCCGTCGTAGATCCCGGCATCGGCATGCGCGACCACGCGCGAATCCACGTCGGTCGCGAGGATGCGCGCCGCATCCGTCGAGCCCGTCGCGTCGGCCAGGGTCATCGCGATCGACCAGGGCTCTTCTCCCGTGGAGCAGCCGGCCGACCAGATCTTCAGCGGCCCGTCCGGGTTGGCCCGGCGCATCTCCTGCAACACCGATCCCTCCAGCATCTCGAAGTGATGCGGCTCGCGGAAGAATGCCGTGAGGTTGGTGGTGAGGGCATTGATGAACTCTTCGAGCTCGGCCTCGTCGCCACCCTCGACCCGGTCGAGATACTGCTCGAAGCGTTCCAGGCCCAGCGCCCGCAGCCGCCGTGCCAGGCGGCTGTAGACCAGCTCCCGCTTGCTCTCGTTGAGCATGATCCCGGTGCGTTCGCCAATCAGGCGGGCGACGCGCCGGAAATCGCGGTCGCTCAGGCTCTCGAAACGGCCCATTCAGCAAAGGTCTCCGGTGCGCCTCAGAATTCTTCCCATTCTTCGCTGCTGTCCGCGGTGGCGGACTTCTGCTGCGTCCGGGCGCGCGGGGCCGGCTTCTTCTTCTCCTCTTCCTTCTTCGCGGCGGGACGAGTGCTGCCGGCGGCGGCCGGGCGCTGTGCCCGGTTTTCCTCGGTGCGCCCGGCGGGGCGGGCGGTTGCGGCCGGAGCGGCCGGGGCCTCGCTGCGCGAGCCCTTGAAGAAGGCCATCAGCTCGAGCAGTTCGCGAGCCTGATCGTCGAGGGACTCGGAGGCGGAAGCGGCCTCCTCGACCAGGGCGGCGTTCTGCTGGGTAACCTCGTCGAGCTGGGAGACGGCCTTGTTGATCTCGTCGAGCCCGGTGGACTGCTGCTCGGAGGCGGCGGCGATCTCGGCGATGATGTCGGAGACCTTCTTGACCGAGT
>NZ_ATUL01000046.1:0-7362 GCF_000420185.1 Thioalkalivibrio sp. ALR17-21
CCCCCGGCCGTAGGAGGCCAGCCCTCTGGCCGATCGGGCCAGCCCCGGCGCCGGATCGCGCAGAGGGCTGCGCTCCTACGAGGGGGCGGCGGAAAAGCGCGCACAAAAAAGCCGCATCGACACCCAGCCAAGAAAAAGCGTCGATGCGGCGGGGGACTCCCTTCCCGCGGCGTGTCGGGACACCACCCCGACGTGCCGGTCCAACGGAGATGTCACGCAGATACAGCAGCATGTCAGCCGCGTGGCAGGCTCTGCCGCCCCGGGGCCTCGATGAAGGCGCCACGGCGGGTGAGCACGAGGCTTAGTTTCCACCCTGTCCACGCATGAGTAAAACAAGTTTTTGTCACGTAGTATGTGAGTCAGGCTCATGAAGGAGGGCGGCATGCTGGAGATCCGGCATTTGCGGGCACTGCACGAGATCGTGCGCCTGGGCAGCGTGACGGCGGCGGCCGAGTCGCTCTGCGTCACCCAGTCGGCGCTGTCGCATCAGCTGCGGCAGCTGGAAGAGCGCATGGACGTGGTGCTGTTCGAACGGCGCAGTACGCCGGTGCGCCTGTCGCCGGCGGGAACGCGCCTGCTGCAGGCGGCCGAGCGCGTGCTGCCGGAGGTGGCCGCGGCCGAGCGCGACATCGCCCGCATCCGCGACGGCCGCGGCGGGCGGCTGTACCTCGCGCTGGAGTGCCACAGCTGCTTCCAGTGGCTGATGCCGTCGCTGGCGGCCTTCCGCGAACATTGGCCCGAGGTGGAGCTGGACCTGAGCCTGAGCCATGGTTTCGATGCCCTGAATGCCCTGCGCGAACGCGAGGTCGACGCGGCGGTGTCACCGGATCCGGTGGAAGACCCGGAGCTGATCGCGCTGGACCTGCTGGAGTACGAGAACCTGCTGATCGTGCCGCGCGGGCATCGCCTGGAGGGGGCCAGCTACGTGGAGCCGGCGGATCTCGAGGGCGAGACCCTGATCACCTACCCGGTGGAGGAGGAGCGCCTGGATATCTGCCGGCATTTCCTGCACCCGGCGGGCATCTCGCTGCCCCGGCGCACCACCGAGGTGACCGCCATGCTGCTGCAGCTGGTCGCCAGCGGGCGGGGCGTGGCCTCGCTGCCGGAATGGGCCCTGCCGGAACTGGAGGCGCAGATGCAGGGCGCGGGAAACGGCGCGCGCGGTTCCGGGCGTTCCGCCATCGCGCGTCTGCGCATGGGCCCCGACGGCCTGTGGAGCACCCTGCGCCTGGCCATCCGCCGCGAGGACGAGGGCCTCGCCTTCATGCAGGACTTCGTCGGCATCGCTCGCGACGAACTCCACCAGGCCTCCGTACGCCGCGGCTGAGCGGCGCGGGGTCAGCAGCCGCCTCCGCCACCACCGCCTCCGCCGGCCCCTCCGGCGCCGCCGCTCGAGCCGCGGGTGCTTTCTTCCAGCCACATGGCCATATGGCAGGCGATGGCGATGGCCCCGACCGGACGCGGATGGATGACCTCGACGAACCAGCCGCCGGTCAGGCCGGTTTCCTGCTTGGGCCGGAAGGTGGCGACCATGTCGCGGTTGTCGCGCAGGGTATAGCTGAACAGCCCGCGCCAGTCGGTGCGTTCGCCGTTGACCTGGTAGTGATCGTCGCGATAGCTGAACAGCCCGCTGAGCGTCTTGCGGTCGGTGCTGGTCTCCTCGATCTGCGTGACCGTGCCCGCGCCGGCGCGCCAGACCTCCTGGCGCTGCGGCATCCCGAAAAAGCCGACATTGCGCTGAAGCTGCTGGAAGAACCCCGCGTCCGGCGGGTCGGCCAGGCGCATGCGCGTGGTGGCGAAATGCAGCTCCGGCCTGCCGAACCAGGCCGCGAGCCCGCCCGAAGGGCGCCGCAGGCGGGCCACTGGCGTTCCGGCCTGGCGCAGTTCCGCGATGCTGCGGGTCTTTTCGCCAAAAAACGGCAGCCGCTTGAGCGGCGAGATTTTCACGAACTCCAGCTGCCCCTGTACCGGGCTTTCCTCTCCCGGCGGCGGGGATCCGGGCCCCGAGGGCGCTTCGGCAACCCCGGAAGCCGCGTTCGGTGAGGGTTCGTTCGGTTGCCACTGGGCCGCCGGCCCGTAACCACGCCTGGCCATGCTGATCTCCTTCCTGGATTGCGGAGGGCTGTGCATTCAGCCCGAGTATAGGCACGGCAGGCTCGCCGTGCCCCGCATCAACGCAGGGGTTTGGGCGGAAGGGTATATAATCAAAATGTGATATAGTTCCGCGTTTTTCGCTGAGTGGTCCAGTCAGGCATTCATCGCATGGACGAGCAAAAGGTAACAAGGGCAAGCCCGGAATGGCTGATCGGCCTGGGCATTATGGCGGTGGTCGGACTGGGCTATTTCGCCGGGGCCTGGCTGGGGGTGACGCAGACCGTGTCCCCCGATGGAAAAGCCATCATCTGGCCCCCCAACGCCGTGGCGCTGGCGGCGCTGCTGTTGCTGCCCGTGCGTCGCTGGGCCTGGGTGGTGCCGGCCGTGATGGCGGCCGAGATCGCCGCCGACCTCCCGACCTTCCCGCTATGGGCCGCGGTGTCCTTCGGCATGGTGAACCTGTTCGAGGTCTTCCTCGCCGCGTCGCTCATCCGCTGGTTCACCGGTCCGCGCTTCGACTTTGACAGCCTTGCCCGGGGCGGCTACTTCCTGCTGTTCGGGCCGCTGCTGGCGGCCGGCCTGGCGGCACTGTTCGGGGCCGGGGTCTATCGCGGGCTGCTGGGCGAGGAGGGCGGTTACTTCGCGCACTGGCAGATGTGGTGGTTCGGCGACGCGCTGGGCCTGCTGCTGCTGACGCCGCTGCTGGTCATCCTGATCCGCCAGCACCGCGGGCTCTTGCAGGGCTGGAGCGGGAAGCGGCTGCTGGAAATGGCTGCCCTGCTGTTGCTGCTGGCGGCCATGGCCACGGTGCTGCTGACGACCGGGCGAGCCGAGGACGGCGGGCATCCGCTGGCGCTGGTGCTGTTGCTGCCGCCGGTGCTGTGGGCCGCGGCGCGATTCGGTGTGGTCGGCGCGGCGCTGCTGGTGGCGGTGGTGGCCGCCACCGCCATCGTCTGGATGGTGCACGTATCCTGGCCGATGTACGGCGTGGACCCCGAAGGGGCCATCCTCGCGATGCAGGAATTCCTGGCCGTTACCGCCATCACCGGCATCGGGGTCGGCCTTTTGATGCGCGAGATCGAGTCCCAGCGCATGCGCCTGCGGCTGTTCGAACGGGCGATGAAGGCCATCAACGATGCGGTCATCATCACCGACGCCCGGCGCCGCGATAACCCGATCATCTGGGTGAACGATACCTTCGAGAAGCTCTTTGGTTACCCGCGTGAAGAGGTCCTGGGCCGCAACTGCCGGTTCCTGCAGAATGACGAGAGCGAGCAGGAGGGCGTGCGGGAAGTCCGCGAGGCGTTGCGGCGGGAGGAACCCGTGCAGACCCTGGTGCGCAACTACCGCCGCGACGGCGAACCGCTGTGGATCCAGCTGAGCCTGGCCCCCGTATGCGATGCACACAAACGGGTGACCCACTACGTGGGCGTGCAGCGCGACCTGACCGAGATCAAGCGCGCGGAAGAGGAACTGGAACGGCGCGTGGCCGAGCGCACCGCCGCGCTGCAGGAGGCCAACCAGCGGCTGGAACGCATTGCCTCCACCGATCCGCTGACCGGCATCGCCAACCGCTGGTATTTCCTGGAGGTGGCCGAACGCGAACTGCGCCGGCGTGCCGCCAACGAGAATCCGGTGTCCCTGCTGATGCTGGACCTGGACCACTTCAAACGGGTCAACGATACCTGGGGGCACCCGGTGGGGGACCGGGTCCTGCACGGGCTGGCCGACACCCTGCGCGATTCCCTGCGGCCGCTGGACCTGAGCGGGCGGTTCGGCGGGGAGGAGTTCCTCGTCCTGTTACCCGGGGCCGGTACCGAAGAAGCCTGCGAGATCGCCGAACGACTGCGCCGGGCCGTGGCCGCGATGGCCATCGAGCACGAGGGCGAGACCATCCGCGTGACCGTCAGCATCGGCGTGGCCAGCAGCGATGGCCAGCAGGACATCGACGAACTCATCGAAAGCGCCGACAACGCCCTGTACCGAGCGAAACGCGCAGGGCGCGACCGCGTGGTCGCCAACTCGTAGGAGCGGCCCTGGCCGCGAATGGGTTTGCATGCGAGCACGCCCCTGCGCGGTGTGACATGCGCCATGGCCATATTAGCTATAGGGGTATGAGCCAGAGTACATACCTTCACGGGTTTCTGGTCCTCGCCCTGTTGCTGGTGGTGCCGGCATCGGCGTTTGCGGCGGAAATCCCTGATCCGCCGGAGGAGCAGCCGTTTCTCGATGACCGCGCCTGGAACGACGACCTCTGGAGCCCCCATCTGCAGCAGATCATGGACGTGCGCGTCCTCCCCGAATTCGCCGGCGGGGCCTTTGAGACGGGCCTTCGCGCCGGTCTGGAAGAACTGATCGAAACGGCCGCCATCGGCCCCGATGGCGACCCGCCGCGGGCCGTGGGCGCCTGGCATGAACGCCTGCACGTGTCTCCTCGGGTCACCACGCCGTTCGCGCTGGGTACCGTCCTGTGGTTCGTGGTGCCCGGTGTGCTGTGCCTGCTGCTGGCGGCATTGCTGCCACGCAACCGGGCCGCACTGAGCAAGATCGGGGTAGGCCTGATCGTGGTCGGAGCGCTTTTCTGGGTAGCGCTTGCGCTGCTTGCCGCCTGGGGCGTCTACCGGTACATGCCGCTTCCCGCGGCCCCGCCACCTGGAGCGCGCCCGGGATCGGCCGGCGGTGGATTCGGCGGTGGTGGAGTCGGAGGCGCCGGCGGAGGAGGTGACTTCTGAGGCCGAACCGGCTGCCCAAACGCAGTCATCAGCCCAAGGCCAAGTCCGCCCTGCAGGCGGTCTGGATGGCCGAAACCCGGCGCCGACGCCGAAGAGGCGTTCGACGCCTTCCTGACCGCCTACGGCGACAAGTACCCGAGCGATGGCGGATGCCCGGTACGTCACGGCGAATCGCCTGACCGAGGACTCGCGGGCGATCCAGGCGAAGGGGCGGAATCGAGTCCTGATCCCGGGTCCGCAACTTCCGGCCCGAACCCCGCGCCCGGTGAAGGAGAACACCGTTCAGGCGATCGCGGCCTTCAAGGGCTGAAGCCCGGGGTTATTCCGCCGCCTGCAGTTGCAGCAGGTGGCGGGCCTCGAAGGTGTCGCCGGAGAGGAGCAGTTCCATGGCCAGGGCCTTGTGGTCCGGTTCCGGGCTGCCGCGAAGTTCGAGGCGACGGGTTTCACCGGCCGGGAATTCGTCCCAGGCCCTGGGCGCCGGTTCGAGGGACATCGGAGCGCCGGCGGGCATGGTTTCCAGGGAGTTCTGGATCGCCCCGAGATCCCGGGGGCCCGGATTTTCGATCAGGATGGTGACGTTGACCGGCTCGCCGGGGCTGTATTCGAGCCGCTCCGGGCCGTAGAAGACGAGGTCCGGCTGCAGGTCATGCTGCGACATGATGGCCTCCATGGCCTCGGCGGCCTCGCGGGCCTTTTGATGGGCCTCGATCAGGTCGGCCAGGTTTTCCCGGAGGTGCGCGGCGCCCTCTTCCCCGGAGACGGCGGCCAGGCTGTCGAACGGGACTTGCAGCCGTTTCTGCGAGGCCTGGTCGGCCAGTTCCAGGAATTCGGTAACGAGGGCCTGGTGCTCTTCGTCGCCGGTGCGGGCCCGGAGGGCTCGCGCCAGGGTGCGGCGCGAGCGTTCCCAGGTGCTGAGGAAATCGAGCGCCTCCTCGGCGGCTTCGTGGTGCTCGTCGAGGGAGGTGTCGCCGGGGCTCTCCAGCGCGGAATCCAGCGTGTCCAGGCGTTCCAGGTGGTCTTCGAACACCGGGTCGATGGTGGCTTCGCTCCCGCTGGCGGGCACGGCGGTGAGGGATGCCGCGAGGATCGCGGCAGTCGTGATGGCCAGGGCGTCGCCGCGGGTGGCTCGGAGGGTCCGGGCCGGAAAGGTTTCGCGCTTATCAGATTGATCCACCGTCGCCATCCGCTTCTCGTGCCCTTTCCGAAGATATGGAACCCTGGAGGTCTCGATCTTACGCTACAGCCCACCGTTGACAGGTCAAGCCCTATCAAGGGCGGCCCTGGCCGCACGGGCTATACTCGAGGCCCATTTCTGCGGGAGGCGTCATGAGCCGGCTGTTCGAAAAAACCTACCCCGAGCCCGGCGCGGCACCCGGCCACGGGGCCCATGCACGCGAAGACGTGGGCGAGGGCGCCCGGGCTTGTGCATGGCATTACGGCCATGAGCGGCTGACGGAGCTCGATGCCGACCGGATCCTGTCCGGAGGTGCGGGTGACACCGGCGAGGGTTTCATGTGGCTGCACCTGCAGGGTATGCCGGGGCCCGAGCAGCTCCGTGCCCTGGGCAATGCCTTCGGTCTGCATCCGCTGGTGCTGGAAGACATTCGTCACCAGGGCCAGCGCCCCAAGGTCGATTTCTTCGACAACGCGCTGATGGTCATCCTGAGCCACCCCCGGCATGAACAAGGCCGCATCGAACTCGACCAGTTCAGCCTGTTCGTGGCCCCCGGCCTGATCATCAGCATCCACGGTGGCGAGCAGGATCCCTTCGAGCCCGTGCGCGATCGCATGCGCAGCGCCAACCGCAACTTCAACCGCCTGGGCGCCGCGTACCTGGCCTACGCGCTGATGGACGCCGTGGTGGACCAGGGCTTCCCGGTGCTGGAAGAGATCAGCGAGTGGCTGGAACGCCTCGAAGACGCGGTACTCGAGCGGCCCGACGCCAGCACCCTGGCCGAGATCCACCGGCTGCGCCGGGAACTCCTGGTGCTGCGTCGCCAGCTCTGGCCTGCCCGCGACGTGGTGGCGCGGCTGATGCGCGACGACCTGGAACCGTTTACCGTCGAGCTGTTTCCGTACCTGCGCGACGTGCACGACCACGCCATCCAGATCATGGATCTGCTGGAGTCCTACCGCGAAATGGCGGCCACCCTGATCGAGGCCTACATGTCCGCGATCAACCAGCGCTCCAACGACGTCATGCGCGTGCTCACCATCATCGCCACCATCTTCATCCCGCTCACATTCGTGGTGGGGATCTACGGCATGAACTTCGACCACCCCGAGAGCCCCTGGTCGATGCCCGAACTCTACACCTATTACGGCTACCCCGTGGTCTGGCTCGTCATGCTCGGCGTGGTCGCCGGCATGCTCTATTTCTTCCGCCGCCGCGGCTGGTTGTAACGCCCGGACACGGATCGGCCGGGGGGGCCGGCCTCCTACCGACCACCCCGCCCGTGGGAGGCCAGCCCCCTGGCCGACCGGGGCCCGGACGACCCACCGGGCCGGATCGGCCGGAGGGTCGCCCACCCCGCGT
>NZ_ATUL01000047.1:0-5965 GCF_000420185.1 Thioalkalivibrio sp. ALR17-21
GTCGAACCCTGCCCCGGTAGGAGGCCGGCCCTCCGGCCGATTCCCCGTCCGGCCAACCCCTGCGCCTGATCGGCCAGAGGCTGGCCTCCTACCTACGGGCGTTCATCCCCTTGACCAGACGTCGCCGGAGCCTTAAATTACGCCTCTTCCGGGGCGGTTAGCTCAGCGGTAGAGCACTGCCTTCACACGGCAGGGGTCGCTGGTTCGAACCCAGCACCGCCCACCATATCTCCCGGAGAAGCGGCCCGTGGCATTGCCCGGGCCGCTTTTTCGTGTGGGGTAGTGCCCGGTGAGGTGTCGGCCCTGTGGGAGGCCAGCCCTCTGGCCGATTGTGGGAGGCCAGCCCCCTGGCCGATCGGGCTCGGGATATGCCACATCGGCCAGAGGGCTGGCCTCCTACGGAAATCTGGCGGAGAGGGAGGGATTCGAACCCTCGAGGGGCTTGCACCCCTGCCGGTTTTCAAGACCGGTGCAATCAACCACTCTGCCACCTCTCCGGAGGCGCACATTCTCCGCGAGCTTCCCGCGGCTGGCAACTCGGTCGGTCACCCCGCGATCCATCGCCTGCAAGCTATATGTCGCATAGAAAGAGTTTGATAGAAGAAAATAACGATCTTCCGTAAAATCGCGGCCCTGTCCTTCCCGGCCGGGTCCGCCTCCCGCGATTCGGCACCGGCGCCGAGCCTCCTGACGCGACGCCGGACGAAGACGCCGCGGCCCCGGCCGCCGGCACGAACTTAGTGACCGCCCCGGGGACCGGCGCCGGGGCGCAACCCGAGGCCGACCATCATGAATTCGATGCTGCTCAATCTGTTTCCCTTCCTGCGCTGGCGTCCCACCAAGGACACCATCAACGCGGATCTGATTGCCGGCATCTCCGTCGCCCTCGTCCTCATCCCGCAGTCCATGGCCTACGCCCAGCTGGCCGGTCTGCCGCCGGTCTACGGACTGTACGCCTCCCTGCTGCCGGTGATGATCGCCGCCCTCTGGGGCTCTTCGAACCAGCTGGCCACCGGCCCCGTGGCGGTGGTCTCGCTGCTGACGGCCTCGGCATTGATCCCGCTCGCCGCCGAGGGCTCGTCCGAGTTCATTGCCCTGGCGATCGTGCTGGCCTTCCTGGTGGGAGTGGTCCAGCTGGTCCTGGGACTGTTCCGGCTGGGCTCGATCGTCAGCTTCATCTCGCATCCGGTCATCGTCGGCTTCACCAACGCCGCGGCCATCATCATCGCCCTCTCGCAGCTCAACAAGATCCTGGGCGTCCCGGTCGACACCAGCGGCCATTTCATGGTCGGCCTGTGGGGCGTGGTGCAGCAGATCGGCGACGTTCACCTGCCGACGCTGGCCTTCGGTCTGGGCGCGATCGCGCTGATGGTCGCAATGAAGCGCGTGGTCCCGAAGATCCCCGGTGTCCTTGTCGCCGTGGTCGTCACCATCCTCATCAGCTGGGCCATCGGCTACGAGCAGAAGGCCGAAGTGGCGGCCGACCGGGTCGCACCGGCCGACGTGGTCGCCCTGGCCGAAGAGGTCGACTCCCGTTCCGGCGCGCTGGCCGACATCGAACAGCGCATCCGCGAGCTGGAGGCCGAGGTGGACGAGGTCGAACGCGCCGAGGCGGTACGCATCCGCCACGAGATCGACACCCTCGGCCTCGAGCGCGACGAACAGCGCAGCGAACTGCGCGATCTGCGCGACCAGCTCGGCGCGATCAGCCTGCGCCGTGTCCCCGGCGAAGACGACGCCCCGGCCCGCTTCATCCGCGAAGACCACCTGACCGACGCGGAACGCGAACGGGCCGACGGCACCGACTGGCGTATCGAACGGGTCGACAACGACACCATCCACCTGGACGGTGGCGGCAACGTGGTCGGCAGCGTGCCCCAGGGCCTGCCTGCTCCCACCCTGCCGGAGCTGAGCCTGGGCAACATCACCATGCTGCTCACCAGCGCCTTCGTCATCGCCCTGGTCGGCTTCACCGAGGCCATCGCGATCGCCAAGGCCATGGCCGCGCGCACCGGCCAGCGGCTGGACCCCAGCAAGGAGCTGATCGGGCAGGGCCTGGCGAACATCTCCGGGGGCTTCACCCAGGGCTATCCGGTGTCGGGGTCGTTCTCGCGCTCGGCGGTCAACCTCAATTCCGGGGCCAAAACCGGCCTGTCGTCGGTCTTTACGGCGGTGATCATCGGCATCGCCCTGCTGTTCCTGACCCCGCTGATCTACCACCTGCCGGAGGCCGTCCTCGCCGCCATCATCATGATGGCCGTCGCCGGGCTGGTGAACTTCAAGGCGATCAAGCACGCCTGGGTGGCCAACAAGCACGACGGCATCGCCGCCATCGTCACCTTCCTGGCGACCCTGGCCATGGCCCCCAACCTGGATTACGGCATCCTCACCGGGGCGGGCCTCGCGATCATCCTGTATCTCTACCGTTCGATGCAGCCGCGCGTGAGCGAACTGGCCCGCTACGAGGACGGCACCCTGCGCGAGGCGCGCCGCTACGGCCTGCAGACCGACGAAAAGATCGCGCTGATGCGCTTCGACGGTTCGCTGTACTTCGCCAACGTGCCCTACTTCGAAGACGCGGTGCTGGACCTGGCCGCCAGCCATCCGCAGGCGAAATACATCATCATCGTCGGCAAGGGGATCAACGAGATCGACGCCTCCGGCGAGGAGACCGTGCACCAGCTCGTGCATCGGCTGAAGGCACGCGGCGTCACCCTGGTGTTCGCCGGCGTGAAGGCCCAGGTGCTGGAGGTGATAGAACGCACCGGCCTGGACGAGCTGATCGGCAAGGACAACATCTTCCGCAGCACCGACCGGGCCGTCGAAGTCTGCCGTGAACGCGTGGGCGAAACGCGAGTCGAAGCGGATGCCGGCCAGGAAAGCCGGAGCTGACCCGGGCCCGGCCCGGACTCCGGCGCGGGTGGCTGCACGGCGCGGCCCTCGGCTGTACACTGACCGCATATTGAACCCAAGGAGGAAACGACCGTGTCCAGAGACCAGATCGTCCGCTCGAAACGGAACCCGTCCAGCACCGGTTCCATCAGCGAGACCATTTCCACCAACAAGGTCATCCGCCAGACCTACACCCTGCTGGCCCTGACCCTGGCCTTCAGCGCGGTCACCGCCTTCGTCGCCATGGCCATCGGCGCCCCGCCGGTGCACTGGATCGTGATGCTCGGCGTGCTGATCGGCGGCCCGTTCGCCATCCACTTCACGCGCAACTCGGTCTGGGGCCTGGTGCTGACCTTTGCCTTCACCGGGACGCTCGGGTTCTTCCTCGGCCCGATCCTGTCGATGTACCTGGGGCTGCCCAACGGCCCGCAGATCGTCGGCAACGCGTTCACCGCCACTGCCGTGGCATTCATTGCGCTGTCCGGCTATGCGCTGGCCACCAAGAAGGACTTCAGCTTCCTCGGCGGCTTCATCGTGGTCGGCCTGATCGTGGCGCTGCTGGCGATCGTCGCCAACATCTTCCTGGCGATCCCGGCGCTGTCGCTGGCCATCTCCGCGGCCGTGGTGCTGCTGCTGTCGGCGGCCATCCTGTTCGACACCAGCCGCATGATCCACGACCAGGAGACCAACTACGTGGTGATGACGGTGTCGCTGTACGCCAACCTGTACGTGATGTTCCTGCACATGCTGAACCTGTTCCACGCCTTTATGGGCGAGAACTGACGCGCCGGCCGAGCCCGGACCCTCCCGGACTCGCCAGCACGCGGGCCCCGCTCCGGCGGGGCCCTTTTTGTTGGCCCCTGCCCTCCGCCCGATCTCAACGCTGAACCTCATGGCCCAACCGAACCTGCCCTCCGCCCCCCGCGCCGTCTTCCTGGACACGGCCACCGTCGATCGCGACGACCTGGACTTCGCCCCGCTGGACCGCGCTGCTCCGGACTGGGTGCGCCGGGAACGCACGCCCGCCGACCCCGACGCCATCAGCGAATGCCTGGACGGGGCCGACATCGCCATCACCAACAAGGTGGTCCTCGACCGCGGCGTGCTCGAACGCAGTCCGCAGCTCAAGCTGATCTGCGCGGCCGCCACCGGTTTCAACAACATCGACGTGGCGGCGGCGCGCGAGCTTGGCATCGCCGTGACCAACGCCCGCGACTACGCCACCGACTCGGTGGCCCAGCACGTGATGGCGCTGCTCCTGACCCTGGTCACCCGCCTGGACGACTACCGCGCCGACATCCGCGCCGGGCGCTGGAGCGAGTCCGACCAGTTCTGCCTGCTCGACCACCCGATCCGCACCCTGTCGGGCATGCGCATGGGCATCGTCGGGCGCGGCGTCCTCGGGCAGGCCACCGCGCGGCTGGCCGAGGCCTTCGGCATGCAGGTGCGCTACGCCCGCAGCCTGCGCGACGCCGAACCCGCCGCGGATCCTGCCGCGGATAACGGGCGCGTCCCCCTGCCGGAGCTGCTGGAGACCAGCGACGTGATCTCGCTGCACTGCCCTCTGACCGACGCCACCCGCAACCTGATCGACGAAGACGCCCTGGACCGCCTGGGCCCCGATGGCCTGCTGATCAACACCGCCCGCGGCGGCCTGGTGGAGCCGCGGGCCCTGGCCGAAGCCCTGCGCGAGAAACGCATCGCCGGCGCCGGCATCGACGTGCTCGAGCCGGAACCTCCGCCGCCCGATAATCCCCTGCTCGCTCCCGACCTGCCGCGCCTGGTGCTGACCCCGCACACCGCCTGGGCCGCGCGCTCGGCGCGGCAGGCGGTGCTCGAGGAGATCGCCGCCAACATCCGCGCCTTCGCCGCCGGCGAGACGCGCAACCGCGTTGACTGAAGGCGCACCGGGAGCCCGCATGGCCGCCAGCGACCCCACCCCCGAACAGCGCATCGCGACCCTGGAAGAACGCCTCGCCTATCTGGAATTCAGCCAGGAGGAACAGGCCCGGGTGCAGGCCGAACTGCAGCAGGAGAACCAGGCCCTGACCCGGCAGATCGAATGGCTTCACGGCCGTCTGCGGGCGCTGGAGGCCGCCGCCGGTGATGGCAGCGCGGGCGGGCAGGACACCCCCGAACCCCCGCCGCCGCATTACTGACCGCGGCCCCGTCGATGACCCTCGAACTGCGCCCGGCCCCGGAAGACGATCCGCGCGCCCGGGAGCGCACCCGGGCCCTGCAGCGCCGGCTGGACGCCGCCGGCTACGCCCATGGCGGCGACGCGGCGCTGACCCTGGAAGTGGAAGCGGACCGCCTGAGCCTGATTCTGGAGGGCGGCAGGAAGCCCCTGCGCCTGACCCCGGACTTCGTGCGCGGCCGGCAGGGCTACCGCCACGCCCGCGCGGCCCACGAGACCCTGGTACGCGCCGTGGGGCGCGTCGGCGAGCACGCGCACATCATCGATGCCTCCGCCGGGCTGGGCCGCGATGCCCTGCTGCTGGCCGCGCGGGGCTGGCAGGTCAGCGCCTTCGAGCGGCATCCGGTCGTCGCCCTGTTGCTGGAAGATGCCCTGCAGCGCGCCGCGCACGCCGGCTACCCGGCCCTGGCCGCAAGCGCCGCACGCGTGCACCTGTTCCCGCAGGCATTCGCCGCCGACGCCCTGCCCGCGCCCGCCGATGCGGCGGTGTTCGACCCGATGTTCCCGCAGCGGCGCAAGAACGCCGCGGTCAAGAAAGACATGCAGATCCTGCAGGCGCTGATGGAGGCCCCGGACCAGCGTCCGGGCCAGGCATCCCCGACGGAAGACACAGAAGAACGCGATGCCGCAAGCGAGACGGAAAGCGATGCGGCCGCCACGCTCGCCGCGCTGATTCCCGCCACCCGAGGGCGCGTCGTGGTCAAGCGCCCCGCCGGGGCCACCCCCCTGCCCGGCGCCACCCCAGTCTCCGCCATCCAGGGCCGCGCGGTACGCTTCGACCTCTACTGCGCCTGATCGGCCAGGGGGCTGGCCTCCTACAGGCCGAACCCTGCCCCCCGTAGGAGGCCGGCCCTCCGGCCGATTCCCCGTCCGGCC
>NZ_ATUL01000048.1:0-5900 GCF_000420185.1 Thioalkalivibrio sp. ALR17-21
CCGCCGGACCGATCCCGGGTCTTCGGCACCTGCACCGGCACATCGCCGATGCCGGTCTGGATCCGGCGCTCCGGCTGGTAGCCATTGCGCACGACCGCCCGGCGCCCGTCCGGCAAGCGGTCCTCCGCGTAGCGCTCCATGAACGTCTGCAACTCTGCCTCCACCGCTTGCTGAATCAGGTCCCGCGCCCCGCGGCGCAGCAGATCGGTCAACGGGTCCTCTGGTCCGTTCGGGATGTCTGTCGTATCGTGAGCCATGGTGGCGTATCTCCTCTGGCTGGCTGGTTGGTCGCACTTCCATTCCAGCCGGATACGCCGCCTTCCTCAATCCCCCCGTACACCACTTTCGACAGTAACTCCAACCACCGACCGCACGGCCCAAACGCCCCAATCGCGGAGAGGGCTCCGCTCCTACATGTCCGGAACCCACACCACTGTAGGAGCCCGGCCCCCTGGGCGATCAGAGCCGAACCAGCCCCACCGCCCAAAGGCGCCACGCCCCTACCGGAACACGGTACGCCAGATATACCCAAGATCCTTCCGCAACGACCACTGCTGCACATATTCCCGGTTGATCCGCACCTTGTCGGGAAAGATCACCTCGCGGTTGTACCGCTCCGGGTCATCCACCCCCGCCAACAAGGTCTCCTCGTCGCGGTATTTCAGCGTGGCCGGCCCGGTAATACCCGGGCGCACCGTCAGGATCACGCGATCCTCCCCCTCCAGCGCATCCGCATACCCCGGCACATCCGGCCGCGGCCCCACAAAGCTCATCTGTCCCAGCAGCACATTGATCAACTGCGGCAACTCGTCGATCTTGGCCCGCCGAAATAACCGCCCCAGCGGCGTAATGCGAGGATCGTGCCCGGTCGTCACCGTCGTATCCAGCCCGGTGCCCACTCGCATGGTGCGAATCTTGATCACCCGGAAGACGCGCCCGTCGCGCCCCACCCGCTGCTGGGTAAAAAACCCATTCGCGCGCGTATCCACCGTCGCCGCCAACCACGCCAGCGCGATCAGCCAGAACGTCAGCGCCAGCCCAACGGCCGCCCCAAACACGTCAAAGCCGCGCTTCAGCGCGGCCTGCCCGGTACTCAAACCTTCCTCCATCAAGCAAACGATCCTTGGAATCTATCCCGTAGTCGACCCGCTCCGGTCAGGTGGAAGCCCCAGGACAACCCTACCCCACCGCCAACACCGGCGTTTCCGGCCGCCCCGGCGGGAACTCGATCAGCAGATAGTCGTTCGGCAGCTCCGCCACGATCTCGAACTTCGCCACCGCCTCGTGAGAACGCAACGAAGCCGGATTATCCCGGCTGATCGTCGACCGCGCCCGCAGGCCCGCCTTCGAGGCCTGCCAGTACAGGTAAACCGCAAGAAACCGCCCGAGGCCCAACCCAGTGTAATCCGGCCCCACCAGCCGTCCGATGAACGCCGAGCCGGTCGGTGCCACCTTCAACAGGGCATAGGCCGCGAGCCGATCGCCGAAAAACAGGCCATAGTTCAGGAACGCCCCCGAACCCAGCACCGCCCTCAGCGCCGCCCGGTCAAACCCATGCGGTCGAAAATATCGCAGATGTTCATCCGGCTGCTCCGCCAGAAACCCGTGCAGCGCATCCAGATCATCGAGCCCCAGCGGCCGCATTACCGCCGCCTCCCCGCGCACGGTGCCCTGCACCACGGCGTCGGCCCGGGCGCGCCGGATGCGCCGGCCGAAACGGAGCACCGTCACCCCGCGGGCCGCCGCTTCGACCCCGCTAAAAACCCCCGGAAAACGCTGCTTCACCCGGTACGCCAGCTGCTCCATACGAACGCGCCCTCTAAAGCCCCGTAGCCGCCAGGATGCTCTCGTTCACCCGCCGCACGTCGAATCGCTCGCGCACCAGACGGATGCTTTCCTCTCCCATGCGCTCCACGGCGTCGCCCGGCATCCGGAGCATTTCCAGCATCGCATCCGCCAGCGCCTTACTGCTCCGCGGTTCCACCAACAATCCATTGCACCCGTGCTCCACGGTCTCACGACAGCCGGGCGAATCCGTGGTGATCACTGGCCGCCCGGTCGCCATCGCCTCCAACACCGACCGGGGTGTCCCCTCCCGATAGGAGGGCAAGACGTAGTACCGGCTTTCCGCCAAGGCAGCCTGCACATCATCCAGCGCACCGAGGTATTCGATTGAGCCCTCCGCCGACCACCGCTCCAGCTCCTCGCGCCCAATGGCCGATGGGTTAGGGTCCACCGACCCGGCGAGAAGAAACCGAGCCTTGGGCATTTCGACACGCACCCGCCGCGCCGCCTCCGCATACTCGCGCACACCCTTGTCCGCCAGCAGGCGGGACAGCATCAGAAACACCGGCACATCCGACAACGGATGCCGCGGAAACCGCTCCGTATCCACCCCAGATCCGTACACGCGGACCGACTTGGCGCGCTCGGGCACCAGCCCCATCTCATGAAACAGAGCCTGATCATCCGGGTTCTGGAAGATCACCGTATCGGCACCGGCTAGCCCCCGACGATAAAGCCCACGAACCACCCGTTGCAGCACACGCCGGCGCAAACCTTCACCTTCCGTGAACGCGTAGCCAAGCCCCGTGATCATGGGGAAAAACCGAACGCCGCCCTCGGCCCGGGCGGCCATACCTGCATAGATGACCGGCTTGGCGGTATACGCGATAACCGCCGTCGGCCGCCGCTCCCGAATCAGCCGCCGCAGGGCAAGCAGCGTCCCGAGATCGCGTACCGGGTTGGTTCCGCCCCGCGCCATGGGAACCACATGCAGCGTGATTCCCTTCTCACCAAGCTCCTTGCGGACGGCCGCCGCATCCTCGTCATCGGGCGCGGCGGCCAGGACCTCGTGCCCGCGTTCTCGAAGACAGTCGAGCAGCGGCCCGCGGAAATTTGTCAACGACCGTGATATCCCACCAACCACCAAAACCCGTTCAGACATGACGCAAACTCACAACCGCAAGTCCGAGTCGCCACGCGGCAGCAAGTATTTCAAGTCGTACAGCACGTGCGGATCGCGGCCGAAGGCGCGCATTCTCTGCGCGCCCAGTTCGGCGAACTCGCGGTGGGCCACGGCAATCACCACCGCGTCGTAGGCGCCCGCTTCCGGCTGTGCCACCGGCGTGATGCCCATCTCGTGCTCGGCCTCGGCCGCGTTCACCCAGGGGTCATACGCATCCACGGCCAGCCCGTAGCCCTCCAGCTCGCGCACCACGTCCACCGCCCGGCTGTTACGCAGGTCCGGGGTGTTCTCCTTGAACGTCAGCCCCATCACCAGCACCCGCGCACCCTGCACGCGCGCGCCCTTGCGCAGCATGGCCTTCACCAGCTGGCTGGCCACATAGGCGCCCATGCCGTCGTTCAGCCGCCGCCCGGCCAGGATAATCTCCGGGTGATGCCCGATCTCCTGCGCCTTGTGCGTCAGGTAGTACGGATCCACCCCGATGCAGTGGCCACCCACCAGCCCCGGCCGGAACGGCAAGAAGTTCCATTTGGAACCGGCCGCCTCCAGCACCTCCTGGGTGTCGATCCCCAGGCGGTTGAACAACATCGCCAGCTCGTTGATCAGCGCGATGTTCACATCCCGTTGGGTATTCTCGATCACCTTGGCCGCCTCGGCCACGCGGATGCTGCTCGCCTTGTGCGTGCCCGCCGTGATGACCTGGCCATACAGCGCGTCCACGAACTCGGCTACCTCCGGCGTGGAGCCGGAGGTCACCTTGCGGATGGTCGTCACGCGGTGCTCCCGGTCCCCCGGGTTCACCCGCTCCGGGCTGTAGCCGGCAAAGAAATCCCGGTTGTAGGTGAGCCCCGAGACACGCTCCACCACCGGAATGCAGTCCTCCTCCGTCGCCCCCGGATACACCGTGGACTCGTAGATCACCACATCCCCAGGCGAAATCGCATGGCCCACCGTCTCGCTGGCCGCCAGCAGCGGGCGCAGATCAGGCCGCCGGTGGGCATCGATGGGGGTGGGCACCGTCACGATGAACACATTGCAATCCGCCAGTTCGGCGGCATCGTCCGTTACCCGCAGCTGCTCCGCGGCGGCGAGCTCATCATCCGGCACCTCCAGGGTATCGTCATGCCCCGCCCGCAGCGCCGCCACCCGCCCGGTGTTCACGTCGAACCCGACCACCGGCCGCTTCAAACCGAACGCCACCGCCAGCGGCAACCCAACATACCCCAACCCGATCACCGCAATCCGCGCTTCCGTGTGGTTCTTCATCTACATCCCTTAAGTCGTTCAGTTCGTGTGCAAGCACGTTCCACCATGTTGCCCTGCCCGCGTAGGAGGGTGCCTGCACGCGCCCCCCGCTACAATGCCCCACAAGGCAACATGACTTGCGAGGGTATTCCATGGAACGGAACATCGTCTTCTGCTGCGACGGCACCGGTAACCAGCAGGGCACCGTCAACACCAACGTCGTCCACCTGCTGCGGCGCATTCCCACCCACCACCACCAGATCATCGCCTACGAACCCGGCGTCGGCACCTTCTCCCCGCTCGGCCTGCCGCGCGTCAACCGCATCGGCACCACCCTGGGCAAACTGTTCGGCCACGGCCTCACCGCCAACATCGAAAACGGCTACCGCTTCCTCATGCAGCACTACCGCGAGGGCGACCGCGTATTCCTGTTCGGCTTCTCCCGCGGCGCCTACGCCGTGCGCGCCCTCTCCGGCATGCTGGAACAATGCGGCCTGCTCCACCCCGGGCAGGAAGACCGCGTCCCCCAGGCCACCCACCTCTACACCCGGCAGAACAACCCGCAAGAAGCCGCCGGCTTCCGCAGCCGTCACACCCGCCCCTGCCCGGTGCACTTCATCGGCGCCTGGGACACCGTCGGCTCGCTCGGCTACCTCTACCGCAACCGCCGCTTCTTCGACACCAAACTCAGCCCCCGGGTCGCCCACGCCTGCCACGCCCTGGCCATCGACGAACGCCGCCCCAAGTTCGAGCCCCTTCTGTGGAACGAAACCCGCGCCGAACCCCACCAGATCCTCGAACAACTCTGGTTCCCCGGCGCCCATGCCGACGTCGGCGGCGGCTACCCCAAACGCCAGCTCGCCGAAATCGCCCTGCAATGGATGCTGCAACGCGCCAAACACGCCGGCCTGCAGATCATCGACGACCACGAGCCGGCCACCGCACCCGACCCCACCGGCCCCATCCACGAACCCTGGAGCACCTGGACCGGCCGCGCCCTGCGCTGGCTGCACCTGGGCGACCGCCCGCGCGAAGTGCCGCCCGAAGCCCTGCACGCCTCGGCCGAAGCCCGCCACCAGATTATCGGCTACCGCCCCGAACTCTTCGCCCGTTGAGCCGTACCGCCGCGCGCAGCAGGCTTCGCTCCCCCACGGCGGCCCGCCCCCTCGAGGGTTAAGTTTACTGCTTTAAATCCAGCGGCCTTCTATGCTGACAAAGGGGGGAGGCCAGCGCACGAACCATGCCTACCCATACTCGCGGCGATTCAGGCACATCCCCGACTGGAGTCCTAGATTACCTTCACGATGAACCGCAACCGGTGTTCGCGGTGAGTTACTGTCGAAAGTGGTGTACGGGGGGATTGAGGAAGGCGGCGTATCCGGCTGGAATGGAAGTGCGACCAACCAGCCAGCCAGAGGAGATACGCCACCATGGCTCACGATACGACAGACATCCCGAACGGACCAGAGGACCCGTTGACCGATCTGCTGCGCCGCGGGGCGCGGGACCTGATTCAGCAAGCGGTGGAGGCAGAGTTGCAGACGTTCATGGAGCGCTACGCGGAGGACCGCTTGCCGGACGGGCGCCGGGCGGTCGTGCGCAATGGCTACCAGCCGGAGCGCCGGATCCAGACCGGCATCGGCGATGTGCCGGTGCAGGTGCCGAAGACCCGGGATCGGTCCGGCGG
>NZ_ATUL01000049.1:0-5186 GCF_000420185.1 Thioalkalivibrio sp. ALR17-21
GGCGCAGGGGTTGGCCGGACGGGGAATCGGCCGGAGGGCCGGCCTCCTGCGGGCATGTTCACGGGCGCCTGCGGGGGGGATGCGCATAGAAAAGGGGCCGCTCGGGCCCCTTTTTCGCGTGCAAGCACGCTCCTGCGGAATTCTGGCGGAGAGGGAGGGATTCGAACCCTCGGTACGCTCGCGCGTACAACGGTTTTCGAGACCGCCCCGTTCGACCACTCCGGCACCTCTCCGTGCTCCGGCCCGGTCGGTTGTTGCGACCGTCGCCAGTAGCGCTGCGCATCCTAGCAGATTCTGAGGCGGGGGCGGTAGGGTTGCCGTGGATAATCGGCGAGGCAACCCGGCTCCGGCATGCGGGCCGCCCGCATGGCGCGCTTCAGGAGCACCGGTTCAGGGCATCAGGCGGGTGATTTCCCAGTGTTCGCCGTTGTGATGGTAGGTGAAGCGGTCGTGCAGGCGACTGGCGCGGCCCTGCCAGAATTCGAAGAGCTCGGGCGCGAGGCGGTAGCCGATCCAGGCCGGGTCGCGGGGGACGTTGCCGTCGGGGTACTGCTGTTCCAGGTCCTTCACGCGCTGCTCCAGGGTGGCGCGGTCATCCACCGGCTGGCTCTGCAGGGAGGCGGCGGCGGCCAGCCGGCTGCCGCCGGGCCGCTGGCTGAAGTAGTCGTCCGCGAGCTCGGCGGGCAGGGCGCTGACGCTGCCCTCGACGCGGATCTGGCGTTCGGTCTCGGGCCAGTAGAACAGTAGCGCGGCGCGGGGGTTCTCGGCGAGGTCGCGGCCCTTGTGGCTGCGCGAGTCGGTGTACCAGCAAAGGCCTTCGCCCTCGAAGTGCTTGAAGAGGACGATGCGCGCCGAGGGCTGGCCGTCGGCGTCGGCGGTGGCCAGGGTCATGGCGGTGGGATCGGGGTTGCCGGCCTCGCGCGCTTCTGCCAGCCAGCGGGCCAGCAGCTGTGCGGGCTCCGGGGTCAGGTCGCTGCGGCGCAGCTCGGCGCGGGTGTAGTCGCGGCGGGTGTGGCGGTGGTCGACCTGATTCATGCGGGGCTCCCGGGGGCAGATGGCACGATCCCTCATGATACGCCCGCGGGTGTCATCGCGCCCAGACGGGGCGGCCGGGTCGGGCGGTTTGCGCCGGGGTGCGGGTTTGTGGGTTCATGTCGGGTGAGACGGCACCCGACAGGAGGACACGATGAGCCGACCCGTGATTGCGGCACTGGAACCGCGTGGCGTGGAGCTGGAGAAGGGGGAGGAGTACTACTTCTGCCGCTGCGGGCGTTCGGCGAACCAGCCGTTCTGTGACGGTTCCCACGCGGGGACGGGCCTGGGCCCGCTGGCGTTTACCGCGCAGGAGGATGGCGAGGCGTTCCTCTGCCAGTGCAAGCAGTCGGGCAATCTGCCCTATTGTGATGGCACGCACGCCGGACTGGACGCGCAGGTCGGGGAGGCGCCGGAACCCGCGTCGGAGCCGGGCGGGAATGCCGGGAACGATGCGGGCGACGGGGCCGGCGGGTCCGACGCACCGCCCGACCCGCGCGCGACCGCGACCGAGCCGCATGTCGAGTTCATCCATGCCCTGGCGCGCGACGGCCTGGAAGGGCTGGGTGCGCACGGGCCCACGGTGGCGATGGGCGTGCCGCGCGACGAGCTGCCGAGCTGGGATGCGCTGCAGCTGCTGGCGGCCCAGCTGTCCAGTCGGCCGCTGGAGGCCGGCGCCGAGGTGGCCGCCGAGCTGGTGATCGGGCCGCAGGCGCAGCGGCCGCTGCGGCTGTCCATGCCCTGGCTGGTGACCGACATGAGCTACGGGTCGCTGTCGCGCGAGGCGCGGATGGCGCTGGCGCGGGGCGCGGAGCAGGCCGGTACCGGGGTATGTTCCGGCGAGGGCGGGATGCTGCCGGAGGAGACGGAGGTGGCGTCGCGCTATCTGTTCGAGCTGGGGCCGGCGCATTTCGGTTACGACGATTCCGTGCCCGAACGCGTGCAGGCCTTCCATTTCAAGGCGGGGCAGGCGGCCAAGACCGGCGTGGGCGGCGTGCTGCCCGGGTGCAAGGTTTCCGACGAGATCGCGCAGGCACGCGGGATCGAGGCCGGACGGGACGCGGTGTCGCCACCCGCCGATCCGGGGCTGCGCACGCCGGAGGATTTCCGTCGCTTCGCTGATGATGTGCGGCAGCGCTCCGGGGGGATCCCTGTGGGTTTCAAGCTGGCCGCGCATCACATCGAGGCGGACATCGATTTTGCTCTGGATGCGGGTGCCGACTACATCATCCTGGATGGCCGTGGAGGCGGCACCGGGGCCGCGCCGGCGCTGTTGCGTGACCACATGGGGGTGCCGACCATCCCGGCGCTGGCGCGCGCACGCCGGCACATGGATGCCACCGGGGCCTCGGGCCGCGTGACGCTGCTGGTGACCGGCGGGCTGCGCACCCCGGCGGATTGGATCAAGGCGCTGGCGCTGGGCGCCGACGGGGTGGCCCTGGGTAACGCCGCGCTGCAGGCGATCGGCTGCGTGGGTGCACGCATCTGCCACACCAATCGGTGCCCGACCGGCGTGGCCACCCAGGACCCGCAGCTGCGTGCGCGCCTGGACGTGGAGACCGGGGCGGCGCGTCTGGGCCGGTTCCTGACCGACGCCACGGAGCTGGCGCGCGTCCTGGCGCGGGCTTGCGGCCATGCGCGGCTGGAGGATTTCGGCCCCAATGACCTGTCCACCTTCGATCGCGACCTGGCCCGTCTGGCCGGGGTGCAGTACGCCGGCGTGCGCGACGCACGGCACGTGTGAAGCCCCTGCCGCGCGCGGGTCCGGTTGAAGCCCGGGCCGCGCGCGCGTGTAATACGCGATTACCCGATCGCAGTGCTCCGGAATCCCCGGAACGAGGCCGCATGTCCGCATCCGTACCCGTTATCGCCGACGAGACCGTACCCGGTCTGTTCGACCGCCGTCCGTACTGGGCCAAACGCTTCGGCACGGCGCCGTTCCTGCCGACCACGCGCGAGGAGATGGACCAGCTCGGCTGGGATTCCTGCGACATCGTGCTGATCACCGGGGATGCCTACGTCGACCATCCCAGCTTCGGCATGGCCATCATCGGCCGGCTGCTGGAGGCGCAGGGCTTTCGCGTCGGCATCATCGCCCAGCCCGACTGGACCTCGGCCGAGGCGTTCCGCGCGCTGGGGCGGCCGAACCTGTTCTTCGGCGTGACCGCCGGGAACATGGACTCGATGGTCAACCACTACACCGCGGAGCGGAAGAAGCGCTCCAACGACGCCTATACACCCGGCGACGTGCACGGCAGGCGCCCGGATCGCGCGGTGATCGTGTACAGCCAGCGGGTGCGCGAGGCCTTCCGCGACGTGCCGGTGGTGATCGGCGGGATCGAGGCGAGCCTGCGGCGCATCGCCCATTACGACTACTGGCAGGACAAGGTGCGCCGCTCGGTGCTGCTGGATTCGCGCGCGGACATCCTGCTGTTCGGCAACGCCGAGCGCGCACTGGTGGAGCTGGCGCATCGCGTGGCCGGGGGCGAGCATCCGCGCGAGATCAACGATCTGCGCGGCACCGCGTTCCTGCGCGACCGAGTGCCGGGCGATCACGTGGTGCTGGATTCCTCCGAGGTGGATACCCCGGGGCCGGTGGACGCGAACCCGGATCCCTATGCGGAGACCTCGGCGCAGGCCTGTGCGAGCGGGCAGGAATCGGGCACGGGATCCGGGGGCGATGCCGAAGCGCAGGTGGTGCGCTTCCACCGCGAGATCCCGAAGGGCACGCCGCGCAGCCGCACGGTGATCCGCCTGCCGGCCTTCGAGCAGGTGAAGGGCGACGCGGTGCTGTACGCCCATGCCTCGCGGGTGATGCACCTGGAGACCAACCCGGGCAACGCGCGGGCGCTGGTGCAGCGCCACGGCGACAAGGAGCTGTGGCTCAACCCGCCGCCGGTGCCGCTGTCGACCCCGGAGATGGACGCGGTGTTCGATCTGCCCTACGCGCGCGCCCCGCATCCGTCCTACGGCGATGCGCGCATCCCGGCCTGGGAGATGATCCGCTTCTCGGTGAACATCATGCGCGGCTGCTTTGGCGGCTGCACCTTCTGTTCCATCACCGAGCACGAGGGACGCATCATCCAGAGCCGCTCGGAGGACAGCATCCTGCGCGAGATCGAGGAGATGCGCGATCGCGTGGAGGGCTTTACCGGGGTGGTCTCGGATCTGGGCGGGCCCACCGCGAACATGTACCGCCTGGCATGCAAGGATCCGGAGATCGAGAAGAACTGCCGGCGCCTGTCCTGCGTGTATCCCGGGATCTGCTCCAATCTGAACACCGACCACGCCCCGCTGATCCGCCTGTATCGCAAGGCGCGCGAGCTGCCGGGGGTGAAGAAGGTGCTGATCGCCTCGGGCCTGCGCTACGACCTGGCGATCGAGTCGCCGGAATACGTGAAGGAGCTGGTGACGCACCATGTCGGCGGGTATCTGAAGATCGCCCCGGAGCACACCGAGGAGGGCCCGCTCGGTCACATGATGAAGCCGGGGATGGGTACCTACGACCGCTTCAAGGCGATGTTCGATAAGTATTCGAAGGCGGCGGGCAAGGAGCAGTACCTGATCCCGTATTTCATTGCCGCGCATCCGGGCACTACCGACGAGGACATGCTGAACCTCGCGCTGTGGCTCAAGCGCAATGGCTTCCGCGCCGACCAGGTGCAAGCCTTCCTGCCCAGTCCCATGGCCCTGGCCACCGCGATGTGGCACACCGGGCGCAACCCGCTGCGGGGCGTGCGGCGCAGGGCGGATTCGCGGCTTTCCGTGGCCCGCGGGGCGCGGGTGCGGCGGCTGCACAAGGCGTTCCTGCGCTATCACGACCCGGATAACTGGCCACTGCTGCGCGATGCGCTGAAGCGCATGGGCCGGCGCGACCTGATCGGCAACGGCAAGCATCACCTGATCCCCACCTGGCAGCCGGCGGGTACCGGGGGCAAGGGAGGCAGCAAGGGCGGCGGGGCGCGACCGGCCGCCGGCGGTCGCGTGACCCGCGGCGGCAAGGCGCTCCGCCAGCGCGGCGGCGAGGTGCGTACCCAGCACCTGGGCGTGGAGAAGGCCGCCCGGCCGGCCCCGACCGGCCGCAAGCCGGGCCGCAAGGGCGGCCCGAAGAAGGGGCCGGGCAAACGGTAGGAGGCCGGCCCTCCGGCCGATGG
>NZ_ATUL01000050.1:0-4650 GCF_000420185.1 Thioalkalivibrio sp. ALR17-21
AGACCCGCTCCGTGCTGCGCACCCGCAGCCACCAGGCCGACGGCTACAACGAGCTGCGCTTCGACGACGCCCGCGACGCCGAACAGATCCACCTCCACGCCCAGCGCGACCTCGACCTGATCACCCGCAACGACCGCAGCGAGACCATCGAACGCCACAGCCATCTCGGCGTCCACGGCGATCGCCTCGCCGAGGTCCGCGGCAACGAACACCTCACCGTCCAGGGCGAACGCCGCGAACACACCGCCGCCGACCAGCACCTCACCGTCGACGGCACCCTGCACCAGCGCTTCGGCACCGCCCAGCTCGTCGAGTCCGGACGGGAGATCCACCACGCCGCCGGCACGAAGATCGTCCTCGACGCCGGCGCCGAGATCACCCTCAAGGCCGGCGGCAGCTTCATCAAGATCGACCCCTCGGGCGTCACCGTCAATGGCCCGAACGTCCGCCTCAACTCCGGCGGCAGCCCCGGCTCCGGCAACGCCCAGCAGGCGCAGATGCCCGAACTGCCCGGGCACGTACTCCCGGGAACAGCCGACGGGGTCGCGGAAAGCGGACCCGATGCCTTGCTCGCCCATCGGCTGGACCAGGCCAGCAGGGAACATCAGCCGCTGGTGGAACCCTGCCCCGAACCGGCCGAAGGGGAACCGTGTCCGCTCGGCGATGACTGCCCCTGCGACCGACAAGGGGACAGGACATGAGCGAGCGGGTGCAGGCACCCGGGCTCTCCGGGGTATGGGCGGCGCAAAAGGAACACGCGGCCTGGCTGGTACTCGATCAGGCGCCGAGCACGCTCCGGCGCGTGTACGAGCTTGACGATGCGCCCGAGGTGGAATGGCTGTTCCGCGAGACACGCTACGCAGCGCTGGAGGATCGCAGCCCGCTCCTTGTGCGGACCCGCCCGGATACACCCCTGTGGCAGGCGTTCGCCGAGGCCCGCGGTGAACCGCCCATGGCGGGTATTCTTCTGCGCACCACCACCAGCCCCGACGACCTGGTGGCCCACCTTCGGCATCGGCTCGAGGCAGCCATCGGACCGAACCGTCGGGCGCTGCTGCGCTTCCAGGACCCATGGGTCGCCTCGGCGCTGTTCGCCGACGAGTCCGGCGCGGCCCAGTGGCTGGGGCCGATCGACGGCGTCTTCTGGTTTGGCGGCACCTTCGCCGAGCGGGCGGCAAACGGGCCCATCTGGCATGGGCTCACCCGGACACCCGACGAGGCGGGCGAGCCGGCCGGGGCGGACGCTCCCCCCGTACCACTGACGCCCGAGCAACGCACCGCCCTGCAAACCCTCGCCGAACAACAGGCCCTCTGGCGCGAGACCGGCCAGCACGTGCCACTGGATGCCAGCGAGCCGGCCGATGCCGGGGCCTTCCTCCGGGCGCTGGACGAGGCCGGGCGCCTCGCCATCCCGGAGAACCAGCGGGTACACCACCTGGTCCGGCAGCTTGCGCGGCCGGCGGCACCGCCGCCGGAACCGCACCCGCCCGCCTGACCCGGTCACGGAAGACCACTCCAGCCCTTCGGAGACACCACACGGATGAGCCAGGGAACACCGAACAACATCGCCTGCGAAGGCAGCAAGCTTTTCATCCAGGTCATGGGCCGGGAACACCCGGACGGCCAGCGCCTCGAGATCGTCGACAGCCGCACCCGGGATCCCATCGACGCCTTTGGCGACGCGGACACGGAATCCCTCGAGGACCCGGTCAGCGAACTGCACCAGTGGTGCTGGCCGGAGGAGCGCCGGCAGGAACGGGCCGATGCGCAGCTGGTGATCGAGCGCGAGGACGGCGGCGACATGCACGTGCCGCTGCTCGAACAGCTCTTCCACACCAGCCGCCGCATGAGGCTCCAGGAGAACATCATCCAGCCCGTGCTTCCCATGGCACTGTGGAACGAACTCGGGCGCGACCAGCGGCACGCCCTGCCGCTCCGGGCCGGGTTTCTCTACATCTTCCTCGGCGGCCGGCTCTGGCGCGAGCTGGAAGTCGGCCCCGATGACGAAGCCGGGCACCTGCGGCTCCGCGACATCGACCTGGCCGATCACCGCGACAACGACGGGAACTGGCAGGACGACCGGCGCCCCGCCGCCGGGGTCGCGCTGGAGGAACTCTGGCTGCCGCGCCAGGCCAGCGGGCGCCGGCTTTCCCGGGAGCTGCGCATGGCCTTCTCCGAGGTGCAGTGGAGCGCCGCGCGTCTGCGGCACCTCGAGGCGGACGACACCGCACGCAGCCGGCGCTGTCGCCAGGTGGGGTTTTCGCAGTCCCGGTGGCCCTCGCCCGGCAGCCTGTACCCCCTGGAGGACGCCACGCCCATGGGGCCGCGCATCCCGCTCGCCGAGACACGGACTGCCCAGCCTCAAGTATTCCTCCGGGAGCTCGACGGCAAGGCCATGCAGCGACTGCACGAACGGGCCGGCCGCGAGGCCGACGAACTGGATGACCCCGCCGAAGCAGGCGAGGCGGTGCATGAAGGCACGGCCGCCCCGGTGCCCTACGCCGACGAGAGTGACACGCTGTACCTGCAGGCCGCCGCCCGGCTGCAGGTAACACACGAGCGCCTGGCCGAGAGCGACCCCGAGATCGAGCCCCCGGACGCCCTTCTGTGGGAAGGCTTCGAGCCGGTCGACGACAGCCTCGAGCCGGCCCGCGAACGCGACATACCGGGCCTGGTCCTGCCGGACCCGCTGTTCGACCTGCGCCACGCGCTCTCCGGCTGCCGCAGCAGCCTGGAATACCTGCGGCGCATCCATGCCCGCGCCGCCGGGGAGCCCTTCTTCGAGTGCGCGGCCCTGGTCAACCAGGCCATCCTGCCGAGCGAACACGCCGGGGGCGAACCCAACCCCCTGCACGGATTCGCCGATCGCGCCGACCTCGCCCCGGATGGCGAGCTGCACCGCGTCCTGCGCACCCGGCAGCGCCGCCTTGCCCGCGAACAGCTGGCCACCTTCCAGACACGTCTGCACGCGCAGCTGCTCGAACCGGACAGTGTCGCCGCCCTCGCCGACCTGTTCAGCCTTGAGGGGTCCGACTACCTCGGCGCCTACGCCCTGGCCGCGGACCTGCTCGAGGCCCTGCGCGAAGCCCCGGAACAGGCCGACCCGCTGCACACTACTCCCGCAGACTCCGGGCTCCACTCCCCGCGCCGGTTCGTCATCGACCTGCTGCGCGGCCCGGGTGCACTGCACGCCATGCTGTTCCCCGACGAGGACGCATCACCGCTGGACCAGCCCCTGGTCCTGCCCGAAGACGAACCCAACCCCGGCAACGGCCATGTCCGACTCCGCGCCCTCGCCCGCCTGGCCGATGCCGCGCCGCCGGAAGAGGCCGACGACGTCCAGCTCCCGGAAACCGCCATGCTCGCCGCGTTCGCCAGGACCGAGGAGTTCCCCCTCAGCCGCGAACTCAAGCGCTGGGCCGGGGCCGTCGACCTGGTCATCGGGCGCATCGCCGAACACGCCGCGTTGCTCGCCGAGCAGGGCGCCGCCGGGGCCATGGCACTGCCCATGGCCCGGCTGGCCCGCGCCGCGCTGCCGAACGAGCTGGGCGGGGTGGTCGCCACCGAACGCGGCCGCGTGGGATCGGGGCAGGTGCTGCTGGGCGTACGCGACCCCGGCGGCGACCTCGTCAACGGCCTGACCGACGCCGAACGCAAGGCCACCCGGGACGGCCCCCGGGCCGCCGCCCGTCATGCCTTCGAGGGCGCCGTACGCGAGGCCTCCGGCCGCGTGCTGACCCCCGAGCACACCCGGCGCCTCACCGACGCCGCCGAAAAGGCCGGCCAGATGCACCTGGCGGTACTGGTGGCCGATCGCGACTCCAACGCCGCACGCGTGGCGCGCCGCGTCCGCGCACAGGCCAGCGTCGCCGACGCCGCCGACACCCTGCGCCTGCCCTACCTGATCATGGCGATCGAGGCGTTCAATCTGCGGCAGGAAGTGCGGGCACTACGGGATCAGACTGAAGCCACACAAACCATGAGCGGCTTCGCAACCGCCATGTACGACCTCGCCGTCGCCTCGGCCAAGGCCGTCGAGTTCCACGGCGAGCGCCACAACCGCCTGCAGCAACTGCGCGCCGAGGTCATCAGCCGGCACCTGCCGCTCGGTGACGCACTGGTCCGTTCCCAGGTCAGCTTCATTTCTGAACTGGGCGCGCGCCTGAAGGGCACCATTACTGTAGTGAACTTCTTCGGCTTCGTCGGTGGCGTCGCCAGCGCCGCGCTGCTCGGCCGCGATGCCCTCACCCGGTTCGATCAGGGCAATACCGCCGCCGGGACCGCGCTCGCCCTCGCGGCCGCCAGTACCCTGGTGGTCGCCGGGTCCGTGCTGGTCAAGACCAGCCCCCTGTGGCTCGGCCTCGGCCCCGTCGGCTGGATCGCCCTCGGCATCGCGCTGGCCGCCACCCTCGCCGCCACCCTCTTCTCCGATACCGAGATCGAACAGTGGCTGGCCCTCGGCCCCTTCGGCCCCCGCAACACCGACGCGCAGCCCTGGAGCCACGACCCGCAGGCCGCCTACGAGCGCCTCGTCACCCTGCTCGCCAACATCCGCATCCGTGTCGAACCCGTGTCCGAGGTCACGGCGCACTCCCTGCTGCGCCACTCCGCCGCGCACCCGCCCGCCCTCGAGCCGGACTCGGCGGGGCA
>NZ_ATUL01000051.1:0-3772 GCF_000420185.1 Thioalkalivibrio sp. ALR17-21
TCGGTGAGGTATTCGATCTCGGTGCAGCGCAGTTCGCCGGCGATCACGTTGAAGATGAGCAGCTGGGTCCCGCGTTCGGCCAGCGGGACCAGGGCACCGATCACGCCGGTGTCATTCAGCCCGGGTTCGCCCCGGGCGTCTCCTTCCTCGGCCGGCGGGCGCACCAGCGTGCCCAGCAGTTCCTGGAACGCCTGGTCGCAGGCGTAGCAAACCTCCGGGGCCCGCAGTCCCTGTACCCGTTCGCAGGCCGCGCGGATGTCGTCATCCGGCAGCATGGTGCGTTCGGGCGGCAGGGTCACGCGGTTGGCGCTGCCGTTGGGCAGCAGCCGCGGCACCGACTCGCGGCAGGAGGGACAGTGCCAGGTGGCTACGCGAGGGCCTTCGACGATATTGCTGGGGGGCATGCGGCACCGCTGGTTGCGTACACGTCCGGCGAGTATACGACCCCGCCGCACCCGCCCAAAATCGCGCCGCATCGCACAGGGGGCTGCGCTCCCACAAGGTAACCCCGGCTCGTAGGAGGCCAGCCCTCTGGCCGATTGGGGCATCCTGCGATGCCGCATTGCGTTGAGGCTCGCACTCCTCGCTCGTTCCCGTGTCCGGTTGTTGATATTGGGGCGATCCGGTCGCAGCATCCGTCATGCGAGTCGGGTAGCGTTGCCTTATCCTGCAATGTTTGGAGTTCCGTTACTCCCTCGGCTCCCTCAGGATTTCTGAATGGCCGCCAATCAGGGCGGCTTTTTTGTGAGCGAGCACAATCCGGCCACGGATCCGGCCATCGGTCCGGTCATGGAATGCCCGATGCGGACGCCATTGCGGGGTTAAAATGCTGATATGATGAGGCTCATGCAAATGGCGTGAAAGGACATCCAACCGGCCATGAGCGCAGTCATTGATCGAGGTGAACGCATTGCCCTGATGGAGCCCCTGGTGGTGGGGGAGGGGTCCGCCCATCGGGGGCGGCTTACCGATCGGGTGCTGGATCTGGTTGCGCAGGCCGTTGCCTTTCGCGCCCGCCTGCCGGTGGGGGTGGAATCGGCCCTGGCCGATTGGATGTATCCCCGCGCCATATCGCGCAGGGGGCTGCACACCTAACCAGAGCCGCGGTTTTGTTGCCATCCCGGCGATCAAGGCACCGATATCGGTCCGGCATCGATCCAGGCGGGACAATCCGGACCGGGGCGGATCACTGCGGAGGGTTTTCCCGCAGCCCGGTCACCTCCTCGATTGTCAGCCCGACAATCTCGGCGATCGCGCGGTCGTCCATCTCGGTTGACCGGATCAGATTGCGCGCGGTTTCGCGGCGCCCTTCCTGAAGCCCTTCCTGGCGCCCCTCCTGGCGCCCTTCCTCGATCCACCGGTCGGGCCAGTGCTTGATCCTTTCGGCCAGCATGTCGTGTACCTCGTGCAAGTCCTGAAGGTCGTTGAACGGCGGCAGTTCCATCCCCGGTGCTCGATGCGGGAGCATCACCCGGCGCATCCACACCACGAACGAGCGCCGCAACCCCGTCTGCTCCGGGGACCGCAGCCATTCCACCAGACGGCCCAGAACTTCCAGGAGGTCCTGCTCGTTGCGGTTGTGCTCGAGCCGGAACAGCGCCGCCGCCACGTTGCGCGTCTCGTCCGACCAGTCGGGCGCGTCCACGATCGCGCCCTCGTCCAGCAGCAGATAGCTCAGATCGGGCCGGTAACGCTCCAGACCACCCGGTACCCGTTCGACCAGCTCGCCCACGTTCTGTGCGGCCGTCCAGCGCGTCTCTCCATTGTAGAGCACCACCGGCAGCACCGGGGGCAGGCGGCCGCCGGGTGTCAGGGCCTTCTGCCGGATCAGGTCCTGATACAGCAGCCCGAGATACGTCATCATCCGCACCGCCATGAAACGGTCCACGCTCGACTGGAACTCCAGCAGCAGGTACACGTAAAGCCAGCCGTCGCCCCAGCGCACGCGCCAGACGATGTCGTCTTCGCGATCGCGCAGCTCGTCGGTCACATAGGACCCGTTGACCTTCTCGAGCGTGGAGAAATCCAGCTCCCTCACCCAGTCCTCCCGGACAAAACCGGTCAGCAGGTCCCGCACCATCTCGGGATGCGAAAACAGGAGCTTGTAGCTGTTGTCGTGGTGATCCGCCATACCGACACTCCTTGTCCGGTCGGAGCCGCAGCGTAACACGGCCTCTTCACAATCCCGACCACGCGGCCGGATCGCGCAGGGGGCTGCGCTCCTACAAGGCGCCCCGGCCCGTAGGAGGCGAGCCCTCTCGCCGATCGCGGCGTTCGTCGACCGGCCTCAGGCGAAATAGGCGGGCTCGTTGCCGGGCTTCCACTTGATGTTGCAGCCGAGGCTGGGGTGCTGAGGCTCGGGCGCGGGCTGGCCGGCGAGCAGGGCGTCGGTGGCGTTGCGCAGGTCTTCGCCGGTGACGGGCTGGTCGCTGCCGGGGCGGGTGCTGTCGAACTGGCCGCGGTAGTAGAGCTTGCGCTCGGCGTCGAACAGGTAGAGGTCCGGAGTGCAGGCGGCCTGGTAGGCCCTGGCCACGGACTGGTCTTCGTCGAGGCAGTAGGGGAATTTGTAGCCGAAACGGCGGGCGTCGTCGCGCATCGCGTCGGGGGCGTCTTCGGGGACGGCCTCGATGTCGTTGGAGTTGATGGCGATCACCGCGATGCCCTTTTCGGTGTATTCACGCCCGTAACGCGCGAACTCGTGGCGGATGAGCTGCACGAAGGGGCAGTGGTTGCAGATGAACGCGATCATGTAGCCCTTCGCGTCGGGGAAGCTGTCCAGGCTGATGGTCTCGCCGGAGACGACATCGGGCAGCTGGAAGTTGGGGGCTTCGGTGCCCAGCTCGATCATCTGCGAGGGGGTGCGTGCCATCGGTTTTGCTCCTGTCTGTGGTTTTCAGTGATGGACGATATTATAGGGGCCGCCCCGGGGATGCTTGAAATGCCCGGGCGCCGCCCGCATGCTTGCCTTTAACCAAGTACAGGAGTCAGGAATATGGGCTGGGTGACCGGCACCGTGCAGGAACGCAAGCAGTGGACCGACCGCCTGTTCTCGCTGCGCATCGATGCGGACGTGGAGCCGTTCGTGGCCGGGCAGTTCAATCGCCTGCGCATGGAGATCGACGGCGAACTGGTGGGGCGGCCGTACTCGTACGTGAACGCCCCGGACGAGCGCCCGCTGGATTTCTACATGATCACCGTGCCGGACGGGCCGTTGTCCAACCGCCTGGTGCAGCTCGAACCCGGCGACACGGTGGAGCTGATGCCGCGCGCCACGGGGTTTTTCACCCTGAACGAGATCCCCGACGGACGTGACCTGTGGCTGCTGTCGACGGGGACCGGGATCGGACCGTTCCTGTCCATCCTGAAGACCGACGAGCCCTGGGAACGCTTCGAGAACATCCGTCTGGTGCATGCGGTGCGCCATGCCGAGGAGCTTACCTACCAGGACACCATTGCACGCTTCTCCGAGCGCGATCCCGAGCGGTTTCAGTATATGCCGTTTGTCAGCCGCGAGGCGCACCCCGGTGCCATCCAGGGGCGCATCACCACGGCGCTGTCGGAAGGCGAGCTGGAGGCGCAGGCGGGGATCGATTTTGCGCCGGAGCACTCCCAGGTGATGCTTTGCGGCAACCCCGACATGGTCTCCGAAACCCAGTCGATGCTGCGCGAACGGGGTTTGGAGAAGAACCGCCGGCGCAAGCCGGGGCATCTCACCACCGAGAGCTACTGGTAGCCCCGATCGGCCAGAGGGCTGGCCTCCTGCGGCCCGGGG
>NZ_ATUL01000052.1:0-3703 GCF_000420185.1 Thioalkalivibrio sp. ALR17-21
CGGGCCTGCAGGGCGATCCGCAGGCGGGCGCTGGACGAGACGGAGACGCCGCCCATCTCGACCCGTTCCTCGGCAGCCCGGCGCCGGACCAGAAAGCGCACGGCGCTCTCCCGTGGCAGCAGTTGGCGCCGGCCGATCACGAAGGGGTCCGGTGCCTCGGTAATGTAGGTCGAGGCGTATTGATCCCCGAACCGGGTGGGGGTCGTGGCCGTGGTCTGCGTGAGTTCCTGCACGGCCAGGGTCAACGATTCGCCCGGGCCGATCCGGAAGCGGCTGATCAGGGGCGTGCGGACGGTGACGACGTAATCGCGGTTGCCGGGCCCGGCCGTCTCGCCGATGCTGGCCAGCAGGGCCTGCTGCTCGTCCGCCCCGAGCCGGCCGTAGCGTTGCACCTCGATCTCGACGGGGCTGAGCGCGGTGAGCAACTGCGGGTAGTAGCGGGTGTCGTCCGTGGATTCCGGCTCCGCCTGGGGATGGGTGCCGAGCGGGCCCTGGCGGAGCAGCTGCTCGAAGTCGGTGTCCTGGTTCATGGCGGCGTAGCTGGTGCCGCCGATGGCCAGCCCCAGGCCCAGCAGGGCCCAGCCCCAGCCCGGGATCAGCAGCAGGCCCGTCAGCAGCGGGGCGGTCACGAACAGTGCGGCACCGGCCACCGCCACGCCATGCCCGGTGGCGGCGCCGCGATCGCCCTGCTGCAGGCTGATGCGCAGTTCCCAGGCGCTGATGCCGACGGCGGCAACGCCGGCCAGGAAGTTCGCCAAGCCGATGGTGCGGACCAGGGTGTTGGCTCCGACCTTCTGCAATCGGGCGCCGATCAACGGCCAGTTCTTCATGTCGAACAAGGGCCGTTGCACAAAACGCCCCGTCCGCGATACCGGTTCCGGGTACAGCGCGGTATGCAGTTTCATGGAGGCCGCTGTCAGGTCGACTAGGGCACCAACCGCTTTTGCACCTTGCAAGCCGCCCTTACCTTTTTCCATCGCCTGTTCGAGGCCCGCACCCTCCCGCCCCAAGTTGTAGATTGCAAACCCCACCAGCATCCGCGAGATGGCCGGCCCATCCACCACCACCCGGGCCTGCTCGGCCACCTTGGCCAGGCGGAGCTGGGCGGCCCGGGCTGCCTCGGGGTGGCCGGCGGGCAGCACGAACACCAGGGTGTGCCCCGCCACGCGCCGGATGGCCTCGTCCACCTCCGCGCTCATGCGTTTCGGGCTGGTGGAGCCGGTGAGCTGGCCGTCGGCATCGACCTGGTCGGCGTAGAGATAGTCCCGCCGGGTCTGCAGGGTCTCGCTGGCGCGGTCGCGGTCGGTGAGGCCCCAGTGGAGGCCGTCGCCATGCACGCCCAGGATGGTGTAGCGGTCCAGGTCGACTTCGCCTCGGCGCATGATGTGCAGTTCGCCGCCCAGGTCGCCGTCGATCAGGTTGGCGTGGCTCTCGACCGCGGTGAACAGGCGCTGCAGCCGGATCACCTCCACGTCGTCGGACACCCGTTCCACGGCGCGCAGCACGGCCTGGCTCCACTGGCTCACCACCGCGTGCAGGAGCCCCCCGACCCTGCCGGCGTTGGTGAGGTGGAGAACGGCTTCTGTCTGCTCCTGCTCCTGTTCGGCCAGATTGCGGGCCATCAGCCCGAGCGTCTCGAGGCCCAGCGCCTCGGCCCGGGCCTCGTCGATCTCGCTGTCGTCCCCGGCCAGCCGGCGCAGGAGGGCGACCGACGGGGCACCATCGCCGTCGTCCGTGCCGGGCGCGGTGGCATCGGCCTGTTCGGGGGCCGACGGATTCCACAGCGATTGCAGGTCGGCGCTCGTGAGCAGGCTCTGCAGAAGGTTGCGCGCGCGTGTTGCCGGGGCACTGTCGGTGTGATCGTGCAGGACGCCCGGGAGTTGCTGCAGCACACCGAGCAGGTCGGCGCACAGGGCATACCCTTCGCACAGGCCGAGGTCGTGATGGCTGGTGAAATCACGCAGCACGGCGGTGATCTGCCCTTCGCTCGCCAGCCACTGGAGGGTGTGGAGCTGCCGGTTCAGCACAGCCACCGTGGCGTCGCGCTCGGGTTGCTGGAGAACCGCGTCCAGCCGGTCGGTGGCGAGGGCGTCCCGATAGTCGGCGAGGGGGTTGGTGCCCCCGTCCTCCGGTGCGGCATAAAGGGCCTGGCGGATCAGCCGGGCCGAGTGCCCCAGCGGTTGCTCCGCAAGTTCCGCATCGAGGGCGTCGAGGTAGTGCTGGGCGAGATGGATCTGCGCCAGGGCGTGACGCAGCGCGAACAGCGGGTCCGGTATCGGCACGGCGATGACGCCGTCGTTGTCCCGCCGGCCGTCGAGCAGGTCTTCGCCATCCTCGCACTGCAGATCCAGCGAAGCGGCCCGGTCGTCCTCGCCGGCCTGCGCCCAGCGGTGCCGGAGACGGGCGCACAGTTCGTCTTCGGCCGGGGCATTGAAGTCGGGCGTGAAGGCTCCGGGGGCCTCCAGCATCAGTTCCATGCCGAGATCGCGCGGCCGCAGGGCAAGGACGTCGGCGAGGCGGCCGGCGGGGAAACCCCGCGTCAGGGAAAACTGGCGCTCCCCGTCAGCAAGCACCGCCGCGGCCGCGTTGATGGCGGCGCTGCGGGCCTTGATCCGCGCGGGGTCCGCCTCCAGCCAGCGGATGTAGGAGCCGCTCCAGGCGATCTCGCTGTAGGCGAGACGCACCTTGTGCAGGGTGGCCTCCCCCTGCAGCATCGCGGGAACGAGGATGTGTTCCAGCCACTCCCCCTCGCCCGGGCGTTCATCGGGCAGTTCGCCGGTGTCGGTCTGCTCGCGGCAGGCGGCCAGGTCCACGTCGCTGAGGCGGCCGTCGGGACCGACCTCGAGTTCGCGCCACAGCCGATCGCGGAAAAAGACATACAGATACCCGGGCCGCAGCATCCCGAATGCCACCGATGCGTCCTCGCTGCCACCCCCGAGGTGGGCGGGCAGCCCCCGCGCCAGTTGTGCCAGCGGGCGGATGGCCACCAGGGTGTTGTCCTGCAGTTCCCCGTCCTCGCGCTCCTCGACCGCGCGGGCGTGCTCGAGCAGCGCGATCTCGATCTCGCCGCCCCCCTCGCGTTTCGGGATCACCAGCGCCAGGGTGCCGTCTTCCTCGTCCGAGTACTCGGCGCGGCGGCGCACGCCCAGTTCCACGGCCTCCTCGTTCAGTTCCTTGAGATCGCCTTCACTCATCAGTGCTGCCCTCCGGCTGGCTTGGCCCGGCCCTGACGCAGGCGGACCTGCTGGCCGTCTTCACTGCCGCTGGTGATATCCACCAGCAATTCCCGCTCACGCTCTGCGAAGCCTTCGGCCCTCGAGGCCTCCTGAATGGCCTCGGCCCCTGCCCCGGGCGCGGGTCCGGAGGTGCTCGAACGGCTGTGGGGGCTCGCGTCGGCGCTGCGGGGATGTTCGGGCATCTGCACCTGCGGTGGGCTGCCGGATCCGGGGCTGCCGCCGGAGTTGAGGCGGACGTTCGGGCCACTGACGGTGACGCCGGAGGGGTCGACCTTGATGAAGCTGCCGCCGGCCTGAAGGGTGATCTCGGCGCCGGCGTTCAGGACCACCTTGTTGCCGGCGGTGTAGTGGGCCTCGCGGCCCGTTTCCACAAGCTGGGCGGTGCCGAAGCGCTGGTGCAGGGTGCCGTCGACGGTGAGGTGCTGGTCGGCGGCGGTGTGTTCGCGGCGTTCGCCCTGGACGGTGAG
>NZ_ATUL01000053.1:0-3667 GCF_000420185.1 Thioalkalivibrio sp. ALR17-21
GTGCAGGGTGACGACCTCGTCGGCGAGGCCGATCTGGCGGGAGAGGTCGGCAAGGAAGCGGCGCAGGTGCTGCATGGCTAGTCGATCCGGATGGGGGGCAGGGTGAGATCGGGGAACGGGCGATAGTACAGGGTGCCGGAGAGGGAGCTCAGGCGGTCGCCGTCCGGGGTGTCGTGGTAGATCAGGCGGTAGACGGGGCCGTCGGGAGCCTCCGCGCCACCGATGTCGAGGTCGAGATCCTTTTCGGTGATGGTGCGGCTGCGTTCGTCGTGGCGGACCAACCCGGTACGCCAGCGTTCGGTGGCCTCCAGGGTGAACATGCCGGGGAAGGGCGCGGCGGCGGGGAAGGTGACCAGCAGCACGCGGTAGCGGTAGACATCGCCGTAGCGCGGGTTGCGGGCCTCGCGGGTCTCCAGAGCGATGCGCGGCTGGTAGAGCAACTGGTAGAGCCGGCCGAGTTCTTCGTCCAGGTCGCCGGCCCAGTCGGCCGGGTGGCTGCCGAAGCGGGTGCCGCGCAGCCACTGTTCCAGTTCGTTGTCGCGGGTGAAGCGCAGGCTGACCGCGCCGGCGACGATGACCAGCGTGAGGGAGAGGATCACGGCCGGGGCGATGCGGGCGCGGGCGGCGGTGCTGGCGGCCTGGGTGGCGCGCCCGACGTGCAGGGCCTGGCGGGCCTGGCGGTAGGTGTGGAAGGCGTGGGCGCCGGCGGCGGTCTGGCCGAGGGCGGCGGTGGCCATGCCGGCCTGGATGTTGCCCGAGCGGTGATCGCCCTGGCGGTGGCTCTCCCAGGCACCGTACCCGAAGTAGACGGCGTCGAAGACCGCGGTGATTGACAGGGTCAGGTTGGTGGCCTGCCCCCAGACCAGGTAGCGGTCGAAGGCGCCCTGCCAGCCGGCGGACATGCCCTGGCGGGCGAGGATATCGTCGGCGTCGATCTGGGCGAAGTGCTGGATGGTGGCGGCGGTGGCGCTGGCGGTGCCAAACCCGCCTCCAGCAGCCGCGGTCGCGGTCTGTACAGATCGATCTCCGGTTGCCAGTTGAGTGGCGGCATTAACGACCATCAACCCGTTCATCAGCACCAGCAGGCTCTTCAGCGGGGTCTCCCGCAGCGCGCGCTGCAGAAAGGGGTTGCCCTCGGCGGAGGAGGCGCCCTCGGCGACCAGCCGGATGGCGGCGGCCTGCCGCCCGTCGAGGCCGGGCAGCAGGTCGGGTCGCATCTGGTGCAGCGGCGGCGGGGCGCCGGCGGCCCGGGCGCTGGGTTCGTTCATCCAGTCCAGCAGCGAGCGGGCGGCGACCGGTTCCACCTTCAGGCGCTGCCCGCTGCGCGCCAGGGCGGCGGCGAGATAGCCGGCGACCAGGGTGCGGTGGGCGGAGGTGGCGCCCTGTTCGCGCAGGATGGGGCCGACGGTGGTGACCAGCACGAGGAACAGGCCCTCGCGGGCCGTGCTCAGGCCGTGGCCGAGCTGTCCGGCCAGGTGGTTGAGGCTGTGCGCCCAGGTTTCCCAGTCCTGCGCCTGCAGGGACTCGCTGACCGCGACGAGACTCTGGACATCGTCCAGTTGCAGCGGTGTGGAGTGCCCCAGCAGCGCCGTCCACAGGGAGTGGCCGCCATGCAGGAAGGGCGGGCCCGCTTCGGGGTCGAGCAGGTTGGTGACCAGGGTGGCGCCGGCTTCGTGCTGGGTCACGCCGCCAAGGGCCGCGCTCCAGAGGGTTTCCATCGCCTCGTGGTCGGCGTCGCGCGAGGGGTCGAAGTGGCTCTGGGCGGAGGCCATGGTGTCTGGGCTGTCGCCTTCCCAGAGGGTCTCCATCCAGCGCTCCCAGTCGGCGATCAGGGCGTCGAGGTTGCGCTCGATGGCCTTGATCTCCCGCCCGTGGCGATGGATGGCCTGCTCAAGGCGGTCGCGGTCGGCCAGCCGCGGAAGCCGCCCGCGAAAGCCCTCGCCCTGGCGGTCCAGCGCCAGGATGTTCTCGGCCAGGATGCGTTCTTCGCCTTCGCTGGCCAGCCAGTCGGTGCGTTGCGCCTGCCCCCGGCGCACCAGGTGGGCCAGTTCGATGACGGCGCCCCAGGGGTCGTCGACCAGGGCCACGGCCTGGATCTCGGTGTGTGCCATCAGGGCGGCCAGTGTGTCCCGGTCCGGCATCCAGGGGCCGGGCTCACAGCTCCAGTCGAAGGTCTCGGCCGGGGCGTCGTTGAGCTCCGGAATCTGGTCGAACCACTCTTCGGGGTCGCTGTTGGGGGCCTGTGCGGGCGTGAAGCAGCGCATCAGGGAGCCGCGCAGGCCGGCGTCGGCCTTGATGGCGTTGTAGTGCGACTCGCTCCAGCGAACCGGGGACCAGGCGATGGCGGCGACCCGGCCGGCGGGGGCGTGGAGGAAATGGAGTGGGGCGGGCAGGACGACGTCGCCGGCCCGGGGGGTCTCCTCCAGCCGACCGCCCTGAACCCGGTACTCGACCAGGCGGGCCTGACAGTCCAGCCACAGGTAGCACCAGCCGTCGCGCAATGGCCGGGCCACGTAGCGAAGCGGCGCGCCCGGGCCGGAGCCGTCGGGCGGCACGAGGCGGCCCTCGAGCTCCGGCAGGCCGAAGCCTTCGAGAAAGGGGCTGGGTTCATCCTCGGTGCCGATGGCGTAACGTACCGGGACGACGGCGGCCAGCAGGGGGCATTCGGCGGCGCTCATGCCGAGGCCTCCCCGGCTGCGAGTGCGGCCATCTGCCGGGCGTCAAGCGCGAACGGTTCCGGGCCCGGGTCCCCGTCGCGAGCGGCACCCGCTGGACGGGGCTCCTGTGGCAGTGGCGACCAGGCCGGCTGATCGGCGGCAAGCCGCACGCCGGTGATGCCTTGCCAGAACCCGCGGGGCATGGCGTGGTGGCGCTGTCCACGCTCCATCACCCGTGCATCGGCGTAGCGCAACCACAGCGTCTGTCCCATCGGGCCCGTCGGAAGCAGCCGGCGATACCAGAAGGCCGCAAGCGCATAAAGCCCCAGGTCGCAGTCGAACGCCCACGCGTGGCGAGCCGGCGGTGCGTTATTGCGCCAGTGAACCGCCAGGGGGTCGTCGTCTTCAAACCGCGCCAGGATCGGGCCGCTTTGGGCGATGGCCTTGTGCGGGGTGCCGTGCAGCACGCCGATGGCCTCGATAGCGGCGTTGTCGGCATAAAGCGACCCCAGCGCTCCGGGGTTCAGGGCGCCGTCGATCATCATCCATTGATGGGTGGTCATGGGGTATCTTCCTTTCCCTGGCAAATTTCGCACACGCCTTCGCCGGCCTCGGCCGCCTCGTGCAGCAGGAGTTGCTGCTTGAGCAGGGCCGCGGGCCCCTGCGTGGTGGCGCCCTCGTTCGGTTCCGGCTGCACGTGCCCCGGCAGTTCCGGCGCCTGCGCCTGCTGGGCGCTGCCGGAGCCGGGGCTGCCGCCGGAGTTGAGGCGGACGTTCGGGCCGCTGAGGGTGACGCCGGAGGGGTCGACCTTGATGAAGCTGCCGCCGGCTTCGAGGGTGATTTCGGCGCCGGCGTCGAGGACGACCTGGTGTCCGGCCTTGATGTGCAGTTCGCGGCCGCACTCGCTCAGCCAGGCCTGACCCGCCTTCAGGTGCAGGGTGCCGTCGACGGTGAGGTGCTGGTCGGCGGCGGTGTGTTCGCGGCGTTCGCCCTGGACGGTGAGGTGTTCG
>NZ_ATUL01000054.1:0-3452 GCF_000420185.1 Thioalkalivibrio sp. ALR17-21
GATCCGGCGCCGGGGCTGGCCCGATCGGCCAGAGGGCTGGCCTCCTACGGCCGGGGGAGGTCTCGTAGGAGCGCAGCCCTCTGCGCGATCCGGCGTCTCTATTCGGGGGCGGGCCGGCCGGTAAGGCGGCGGTAGAGGGCGAAGCCGGCGTCGCGGTCGGCGGTGCGCAGGATGGCGGATCGGCCCGGGGTTGAGGGATCGGGCTTAAGGTCGACGCCGGCCTCTTCGGCGGCGCGGAAATCGGCGTCGGTCAGTTCGACCTCGCCGAAGACCGAGATGATGTAGCCACCGGGGATCGGCGGGGGTGGCGTGAACGGTTCGCCGTCCGCCAGCGCGACCCAGGCCGGGATGAAGGCCGGGCCGTAGAAATCGAAGAAGCCGTTGGAGCCACGCAGGTGGGCCTCGATCGGTCGCCCACCAATCAGCTCGATGTTGCAGAGGCCGCTGTAGCCGGTCAGGTTGCGCCGCACCCAGTCGGCGATCCACGGCTCCACCTCGGGCACGGCGGCGCCCACCTCCCAGTAGATCGGGCGCGCGGCGTCCTTCTCGTCCGATCCGCGGGTGTGGGCGAACCAGCGCACCTCGCCGTTCTCCACCAGACAGTCGGTGCTGGTGTGGGCGCCCTCCAGGCGCTGGCACCAGAAACTGCCGGGCTCGGCCGGCACCTCGCCGGCGGACAGAGCGCGGGCATCCAGCCCCATGCCGGCGAGGTTGGTAATCGGCTTGACGAACACCGTGTCCTCCGTCCCCAGGCCCAGATCCGTGGGCGCGACCCCGCAGGGGGCGGCGGTCAGGCCCGCATCCAGGGCCAGGCGCAGCTTGTCGTACACGTGACGATGGCCCGGGTTCAGCCGCCAGGCGGCGGCGTCCGACACCGCCACCTCGCGGCGCGGCTCGGGCCGGAAGATGTGCCGGCGCTCGGGCAGGACGCCAACGAACGGCACGTCAGCCCGCCTCCAGCAGGCGTTGCTCGTGCCCGGCGTGCAGGCGTTCCACCTCGCACAGCAGCGACTTGAACGCGGGGAAGCCGCTGATCGGGTCGAGGTTGCGGTCGTCGGTCAGCTCGTTGATGTTGGCGTGGTTCCAGCCATGCTGGCAGTGCGCCACGCCGGGCTTGATGCGATCGGTGACCTTCGCCACGAAGGCGACCCGCCCGCGCGGCGAGCGCACCTCCACGGTGTCGCCATCGGCGATCCCGCGCGCCCCGGCGTCCTCCGGGTTCAGCTCCACCAGCGGCTCCGGCATCGCCCGGCGCATGCGTTCCAGGTACTGGTGCTGCGAGTGGGTGGCGTGCTTGTGGCGCGCGCCGCTGGTCAGCACCAGCGGATAGTCGCGCGCCAGCTCCGGCGTCGACAGCGGGCTCTCGGCCGGCTCGCGCCAGACCGGCAGGCCGTCGTGCCCGGCCTCGCGCAGCTCGGCGGCGTCGAATTCCACCTTGCCGCTGACGGTGCGGAAGCCATGCAGACGATACTGGCGATCGCCCTCCTCGAAGCCGTGCTCGACCAGGTCGTCCAGCGCCCTGGCGAACACGGTCACGCCGTCCGGGTCGTTGTACACCTGCTCGCGGATGGTCTCGGGGATACCCTCGGCGGCCTCGGCCCAGCTGGCCTCCAGGTCGCCGTTCCAGAACTGCTCGCCCATGCCCAGGCGCACGCCCAGCTCGAGGAACACCTCGGCGTCGGCGCGTGCCTCGCCGCGCGGGGCAACGGCGGCGTGGCGGTAGCGCAGCTCGCCGCGGAAGTTGCAGCCGGGGTAGGCGATCAGCGCCGCGCGCTCCAGGCTGGTGGCGGCCGGCAGCACGATGTCCGCCATGCGCGTGGCCGGGTTGTGGAAGAAGTCCGACACGGCGAAGAAATCCAGCGCGCCCAGCGCCTGTTCCATGCGCTTCGAGTTCGGCCACATGGCGGTGTTGATGCCCATCGCCAGCAGGGCGCGAACCGGCTGTGGTTGCCCCTCGAGGATGGCATCCGGCAGCAGCATGCTTTGTGCCGCCGGCCAGTGGGCCGTCCACACCGGGAAGGTCTCGTCGCCGATGCGCGGCGGCAAGTTCTGTTTGCAATGGTCGAACAGATCGATCGGCTTCGGCGTGACCTTGTCGTTGAAGAAGCGGTTGCCGCCCTCGCGGTCGATATTGCCGGTGACCGCCGCCAGCAGGGTCACCGCACGGTGATTCTGGAAGCCGTTGGAATGCTGCACGGTGGCGGTGGGCGAAAGCATGATCTGCGCCGGGCTACGGGTCGCGTAGAGCTCGGCGGCGCGCTTCAGGTCGGCCTCCTCGATGCCGCAGATCGCCGCCACCCGCTCCGGCGGGAATTCGGCCACGTATTCGCGGAAGGCCTGCACGCCGCTGCCCCATTCGTCGAGGAAGGCCTGGTCCTGCCAGCCGTTTTCGAAGATCAGGTGGTGCATGCCCAGCGCCAGCGCCCCGTCCGTACCCGGCCGGATCTGCAGATGCACCTCGGCCTGTTCCGCCAGCGGCGTCACCCGCGGGTCGACCACCACGGTGGCGCAGCCGGGGCGCGCCGCGGCCAGCGCATGCTGATGGAACGGCGGGATGGAACCGCGCGGGTTGGTGGACCACACCAGCAGGCAGCGGGTCGCATCCGAGGCCACGGTGGAGGATGTCTTGATTTTGGTGCCGAAGGTCACCTCCTCCGCCACCTTGGTGGAGGAGAAGCAGCAACCGCTCTCGGTCAGGTAGTTGGGCGAGCCGAAGGCATGCGCCAGGCGCTGGAGCTGCGGCCGAGCCTCCTTGGTGTAGCCGGCGAAGAAGGCCGCCGCCGGGGCACCGTGCTCCTCGCGGGTCGCGCGCAGATGCTCGGCGATGGTGTCCAGCGCCTCGTCCCAGGAGATGCGCTCGAACTCGCCGCTGCCGCGCGGTCCGGTGCGCCGCAGCGGGTACAGCAGGCGTTCCGGGTGGTTGCGCCGATCGAGCTGAACGTAACAGCGCGGGCAGTCGGGACCGTCAATCTTTACCGGCTCGCCGGTATTGTCCAGGGTGACGTCGATCGCACAGTTGGCGTCGCATTCGTAGCAGGTGCTTTTCACGGTCGCCATGGGGTCGGCTTACCTCGCGCGGGCATTCGGTCGATACATCCGCCGATTATGCGCACGGCGCCCGCCGCCCTCGAACAACGTCATGCGCCCCGGGGCATTGCCCCCGCCCGCAGGAGGCCAGCCCCCTGGCCGATCATGCCCGACGCCGGATCGGCCAGGGGGCTGGCCTCCTACGGGGCGGGTTACCGAGATTCGTCGTCGGGATCGGGAAAATCGAATTCCCAGTCATCCTCTTCTTTTTCCGAGGCCTGCGGGATTTCCGCCTCGTCGGAACGATCGTCGAACGCCGGTTCTTCGTCCGAGCCGGGTTCTGCCTCGGACTCCGGTTCGGGCTCAGGCTCAGGCTCAGGCTCCGGTTCGGGTTCGGGCTCAGGCTCAGGCTCAGGCTCAGGCTC
>NZ_ATUL01000055.1:0-3259 GCF_000420185.1 Thioalkalivibrio sp. ALR17-21
GTAGGAGGCCGGCCCTCCGGCCGATGGGGCCGCGCTGGATGCCCGAACGCCGGATCGGCCAGGGGGCTGGCCTCCTGCCGGGTAGGGGGTTGGCGGGCATCCGAGGGCGCGATAGGCTTTCTGGCTCAAGGAACACAAGATGGAGAAACGCGCCATGGATGGCCGCCCTCATGCCGAGGCCCTTCGCCGGGGCCGGTATTCCGAACCCGGCCGTATCTATCTGGTGACCACGGTCACGCGTGACCGCACGCCGGTTTTTCAGGATCTGTGGGCCGCCCGCGCCCTGATCGGTACGCTGCGTTACGCGGACAGGGAGAACCACGCGGAGACCCTCGCTTTCGTGGTGATGCCCGACCATCTGCACTGGTTGATGTCGCTGGGCGAAGTGGAATCGTTATCTACCGTGGTTCGATCCATCAAGGCCGTCACGTCCAGGCGTCTGGGGCATGCGGTGTGGCAGCCGGGGTTCCATGACCGAGCATTGCGGCGGGAGGAGGAGCTGTTGCCGATCGCCCGGTATATCGCAGCCAATCCGCTGCGTGCGGGGCTGGTCCGCAAGCTGGGCGATTATCCGCACTGGGACGCGATATGGCTTTAACCGCGCCCTGCAGGAGACGAGCCCGAAATCGGCCGGAGGGCCGGCCTCCTACGGGCCGTGCCCGCCGATCCGCCAGGGCCCGCCGACCCGGTCGGGGCACCCGTAGGAGGCCAGCCCCCTGGCCGATCGGGACGTTGACCGATCCGGCGCAGGGGGGTCGCCCGAACGCAAAATCGGCCGGAGGGCCGGCCTCCCACCGTTCCCCCGCCCCGTAGGAGGCCAGCCCCCTGGCCGATCCCATGCTCGATGCTATGCTGGCCATAATCCCTTGACATTCTGGTACCAGGCTATGGATCCACCCATCGAAAAAATGTCGGTCGCCGAGAAACTGCGAACCATGGAAGCCCTGTGGGAGGACCTGAGCCGCACCCCCGAGCAGGTTCCTGCTCCGGAGTGGCACGGTGAGATCCTGGAGGACCGGGCGGCGCAGATAGAACAGGGGCAGGCGCAATTCACTCCCTGGAGCAGTGCGCGGGAACGCTTGCTCAATCGCCCCCTGAATGAAGATTGAGCTCCTCTCGGAAGCCGAACGCGATCTGACTGACGGCTTTCATTTCTACGAAAAGCTTTGTCCCGGGGTCGGTTTCTATTTTCTCGAAAGCCTGGCCAGCGAAATCGACTCCCTCGCCCTTTACGCAGGCATCCATGAGACCCGGTTCGGCTTCTACCGGCTGCTGGCTCGTCGGTTCCCGTATGCCGTGTATTATCGAATGCCGGAGCCGGAGCGGGTTCAGATTTTTGCCGTGCTCGATTGTCGGCGGTCACCCGAAATGGCGCGGACTCGGCTGCGGCCTGATTGAATGCCGATCGGGCGTTGACCTACCCGGCGCCGGGGGTTGCCCGAACGCAAAATCGGCCGGAGGGCCGGCCTCCTACCGGCCGGGTGGCGTAGGAGGCCAGCCCCCTGGCCGATCCGCCACGACCGGGTGGCGTGGGAGGCCAGCCCCCTGGCCGATCGGGGCCCGACGACCCACCGGGGCAGATCGGCCGGAGGGCCGGCCTCCTACGGGCCGTGCCCGCCGATCCGCCGGGGCCCGCCGACCCGGTCGGGGCACCCGTGGGAGGCCAGCCCCCTGGCCGATCGGGCATCAGGGGTTATTCCCCGGCTTCGATGATGGCAGAGATGTGTTCGACCTGGCGGCGCAGGAGGTGGCGGTCGCCGCGGGTCTCGACGTTGAGGCGCAGCAGGGGTTCGGTGTTGGAGCCGCGCAGGTTGTAGCGCCATTCGGGGAATTCGACGCTGATGCCGTCCGTGCGGTCGATGTGGCCGGACTGTGCGTCGGTGGCGACCATCACGCGGTGGATGACGTCCATCATGTTGTCCACACGGAAGTTGATCTCGCCGCTGCAGGGGAAGCGATCCATGCGTTCGCGCACCATCTCGCGCAGGGACTGCTCGCGCCGCCCCATCAGCTCGACCACCCGCAGCCAGGGCAGCATGCCGGAGTCGCAGTAGTAGAAGTCGCGGAAGAAGTGGTGGGCGCTCATCTCGCCGCCGTACACGGCGTTCTCGCGGCGCATGGTCTCCTTCATGAACGCGTGGCCGGCCTTGCTCTGCACGGGGACGCCGCCGGCGGCCTCGACCATCTCGATGGTGTTCCAGGTGAGGCGCGGGTCGTGCACCACCCGGTTCCCCTGCCCGCCTCCCGGCTGTGCACGCAGGCTGGCCTCGGCCAGCAGGCCGACCATGTAGTACCCCTCGACGAACTCGCCGTGCGAGTCGAAGAAGAAGCAACGGTCGAAGTCGCCGTCCCAGGCCAGGCCGAGGTCGCCGCCGAAGGACAGCACCGCGTCGCTGGTGAAGCGGCGGTTCTCCTCCAGCATGGGGTTGGGGATGCCGTTGGGGAAGTTGCCGTCGGGTTCGGCGTTCTCGCGGATCAGCTGGATCGGCAGATGCGCGTCCAGCTCGTCCAGGACCGGGCCGGCTCCGCCGTTTCCGGGGTTCACGAGCAGGTTGAGCGGCGGCATCACCTCGGGGTCGACCAGGCTCAGCAGGTGGCGGATGTACGCCTCGCGGTGGTACAGCCGCCCGGTGCGCCCGCGTACCCGAGGGGTAAACCCGCCCTGCTCCGCCCGCCAGCGGATCGCCTCCAGCCCGGTGTCCGCGCTCACCGGCCGCGCGCCCTCGCGCACGATCTTGAGCCCGTTGTAGTCCATGGGGTTGTGGCTGGCGGTGACCATGATGCCCGCCCCGGCCCGGTAGTAGGCGGTGGCGAAGTACACCTCCTCGGTGCCGCACAGGCCGATGTCGGCCACGTTGCAGCCGCCGGCGGAGAGCCCGTCGATGACCGCCGCCGCCAGCGCCGGGCTGGTCAGGCGCACGTCCCGCCCCACGATGGCCATCTGCGGCCCCAGCTCCTCCGCAACGGCCCGCGCGATGGTGTACGCCACCCGCTCGTTCAGCTGGGTCGGCACCCGTCCGCGGATGTCGTACGCCTTGAAACAGTCCAGGTTCATGTGCCTCCTTTCGGGCCCGAGGCCGATCCCCGCAGCGAGCCGTGTCAGGAAGGCTACCGCCCGGGGCCGAAAGGTGGAAGGGCCACGCAGGTCACACACCCCCGGTAGGAGGCCAGCCCCCTGGCCGATCGGGCGCAGCGGTGGGAGGCCAGCCTCTGGCCGATCCGGCGCAGGAGATCGGCCGGACGCCGAATCGGCCGGGGG
>NZ_ATUL01000056.1:0-3049 GCF_000420185.1 Thioalkalivibrio sp. ALR17-21
AACGTGATCGCCGGCGAACTGCGCTGCACCGAGATCGAATACCTCACCGATTTCGACCCCGACCGCCTCACCTACCCCGGATCACGCGGGGCGATCGCCCCGCGGATCTGGGAACTGTACGAGCGGCATCTCGCCGAACTACACGGCGCCCCGTCAGAGGGCGAGTGAATCGGAGCCGAGGGGCAGCTCTCCGTTCCGCGAGGGTGAGACATCGACCGGACCGACGAGACAATCAGTCTCGTCGGTCTGCGGTTACCAGCACTGGGATACGCTGCCGTTCTGCGTGGCGCGGTCTCCAGTATGGTCCAGCGAAAGGTTGCCACAACCATCATTCGCCTGCCGACCCTGCGCATTGGCTCGGATCAAAAAGCTAGTGTCATCCGATTGCGCATCAACCCGCTCAAAGGTGTAACGACCTTCGTCTTCGATCTCACTGCGGCAGCCACGGTTCGGGAGCGATCCTGGATAGCTCATGGTGCTGGTGCGTTCGCGCTCCATTGCCTGTGCCAGCTCCGCAAGGCACCCCGTCGCCTTGGCCCGCCACGAGTTATCCACGTGGTTCAAATAAGCCGGGTAACCAATGGAGACGATGATCGCCAGAATCGCGATCACGATCATCAGCTCGATCAGAGTGAAACCTTCGTTTCTGCGTAGCAGTGTCATAAATCACTCCTGTGGCGAGCTGTACAGAATGACGCCACGGACAGAGGGCCTGTCGGCCCGGTCGTCATCGCCAACTCGATACTCGATCCACTGCCCCACCTCCACTCGGCCCAGACTTGTGGAACCTCCATCCTCCGTGGCAAGCCTCACGGACGTGGGGACGCGGAACCAATGGTCGTCAATCTCGATGGCATGCTCGACCACATCCACATCCGTCACCTGCCCCATGTAGCCCCCCTCAAGATCGGCGGCCGCCGGGGAAGCCAGCATAAGGACCAGCAGCACCCCGACCAGGGCACTTCTTGAGATCCAGACAAATGTTTTCATTGCTCCACCTCTCATGATCAGCGCAACTGAATCCAACTGCGCGGTCCCAGCCCGGCGGCGCCCGGCGCTTCGTCAATTTTCTCGTCTTCCGTCCCGCTAATGAGGCGGAAGACCTGCCCGGTCTCCGGATCGCGGACCACCGTCGGGCGCCCGGCAATGCCGACCCCCGGATCCACGGCACTCGGGGGGACCTCTTCGCCATCGTGATCGACGAGATCCTCTTCGCCGAAGCTGCCGGAACTGCCTCCGATGTCGAAAACCGGGTCATCAGGCCGCCCCCCACTGGCCGCATCCAGAGCAAAAAGGAACGAAGTTCCACCACCGCGACACGGATCATCGAACGGGATCAGAGTCACAAATTCGACCCGACCATCGATCAGGACCGGCTGGGTAACCACCCGCTCCCCTTCGGCGTCCGCGGCATCGAGCGCCAGCTTCCAGCCTTCGTGCTCATCGGGGTCGAGCGTTTCCTCCGAGGTCACGCGCCAGCGAATCCCGTCGCCGGTCATGCCGTACCCCTCGATTTGCTGTGTCAGCAGATCATCATCCGCATCCACCGGAGCATCCGTATCCTCGTGGATCCGGATACCGTAAAAGGCCTCCGTTTCCCCGGACACTTCATTGTCGCCCTCGGCGAAATACTGCCCGGTTCCGAACAGCACGATGGAGCCTCCTTCAGGGAAACTGCCAAGCGCCGGTTTGGCCGTAATCGGCCGCTCCGCCTCGAACAGCGGACGCGGGGTGTTCCCCTGCTTGAAGGTCACGTCCCAGTGATCTGCCGAGGGGTCCTGCTGGCCGGGCGGCTCTACCTCGAAGGCCCACATGTTGCCTTTCAGATCACCGGCAAATCCCGCCTCGAGGATATTCCCGGAACCCGCGCGGAACACCACCGGCGACAGACCATTGTCACCACCGGACTCGGTTACGATCGCCTCCCGCACCGTTCCCTCTTCGAGATCCAGGATCATCAGCACCGCATCGCCACTATCGCTGTCATATCCGTTCCCGAAGAGCACGCTCCATTCACCTGGGCCGGTCTGCGCGACAGTTGGCTCACCGTCAATCGTGTAACCCAGATGCTCCGAGTCATCGGCACTGAACTCCCAGAGAACGTCCTCATCCGGGTTCTGACCAAAGGTTTCCGGATCCGTAACATCCAGTGCGTACAGCCCCTTCCCCCCTGCGCCGAGAGTCCCGATCAGGATGGTCTTCCATTCCCCGTCCACCTGAGCGTGGGTGATGTGCTGGCTGCCGTCCACGTAGTACCGGTGCTGATAGTCCGGGTCCGCCAGATCGGGAAGATGCTCCAGCAGCATGGACGGAACGTAGGCGAACAGCTCTTCGCCCGTTTCGGCATCGAACGCATGCAGCATGCCGGCGTTGGATCCGACGTAGACGACTTCCGCCCGGTCTTCGTTGTCTTCCAGGAAGCCCGAGTATCCTGTCAGGTTGCTGTAACCCATGTTCAGGTTGGGTCCCTGGTAAGTGGGATCCGAATTCACAATGTCGCCCATCACCGAACCACGATTGCGATAAGGGCCACCGTTGGCGATTTCGTTCGAGTCATCCCCTGCCAGATAGTCGACCAGGCCAGCCTCTTCATCCCCGAAGATCTGATCCGCATCCGGGATTTCACCCCACTCAAACGAGACCGCCTCGCCCGAATCGCGGTCAAAGGTAAACACGCTCCGATCCCCAAAGCCATTCGCCTCAACCCGCGCATCCAGCAAATCCGCAGCCGACCAGGCCTCTACGAATTCAAGCGCCTCGAAATCGGCCTCCAGCGCCACCAGATCACCCGACCAGTCCGCCGAATTGAAATGGGCCTGAAAGACCCGCGCCCCTTCATCGACACTCACCTGGGTCGACTCGGTCGCCAATGACGTACGTGATGCCCCCGCGCGTTCGGATATCTCCGCCAGAACGCCCGACAGCTCATCAGCGAACGCACCGGGTTCCTGTGCACCTGAATTCACAGAATAACTGCAACGCCTGAACCCGGAAGGGGTGGGCCAGCTGCCGCCGTAGAATGGGTGGCTCTCACCCCAAACCCATTCAG
>NZ_ATUL01000057.1:0-2089 GCF_000420185.1 Thioalkalivibrio sp. ALR17-21
GGCCCATCCGGTCAGTTTCCTGGCCGAGGACGACCGCCGGCAGTTCACCGACACCCTGCAACGGCTCGCCGCATTGCAAGGCGAAGACCCCGACAACCTGCTGCGACGGGTCGTGGACGACGAGCCCTTTCAGGCGTCCAACAGCGCGAGCACCTCGCAAAACTGGCCGGGTGATGGCGCCATGCCCGCCGCCGTGCGGACGCACGCGCAGGCGCAGGAGAAAACCCGCGAGAGCAACGACCACCTCGAACAACTGCAGGCGCTTTACCACCGCGGCCTGAAAAAGGCCGAAGAGTCGGGCTACGTGGTCGACAGTGGCCTGATTCACGGCGACAGCGAGGCCCGCATCCGCGAGGCCCTGCAGCGCTATCACGAGCACCGGGACCTCGCGTTCCACTCGGTCCGCTCGCACCTGGAACGGGATCAGGGCCTGCCGCCGACCCGGCCTCTGCACCGGATCCTCGATCAGTACCGCCGGCATGTTGAGCTCTGCGACCGGGATCCGGTACCGGAGGCCGCCTCGCAATGCGAGATCGCCCGGGTGATCGAGTTCGCCATTGTGCAGCTGGAGCAGGACTACCGGGACTACATCGACAGCATCGTCGCGCTCGCCGGTCTGGGCGTCGCCACCCCCGAGTTCGCCCTGGCCGAGGATCCCGACGCCGGTTTTGCCGACGGGGTTGACCACCTGGCCCGCTACTTCGAGTACCTGCAGGCGTTCGAAGAACTGAAGGAAGACGTGGATACCCGCCTGCGCGAGTGGGAGCAGGGTACGGCCCGCGGCGCACCGCTGCCCGTGTTCCTGTTCACCGACGAACAGGCCCGCCTCGACCGGCTGCGCGAGGACATGGACCGCCTTCACCGCCTCGCCCTGCGGCGTCTCAAGCGCATGTACCCCGGGCGCGTTCTCCACTGGGACCTGGGGCCCGACGACATCCGCGAGGCCGAGCCCTACCGCCCGCGCCCGATCCACCGGCTGGTCCGCGCCGACTTCCCCCTGCGCGAGTTCAGCAGCCCCGGGCGGCCGCGCACCCTCGACCACCTGAGCCTGCATCAGCTGGGCGAGACCTGCGAGCACGCCGCCCGCCAGCGCGACGCCGCCAACGAAGACGACAGCCGCGCCGTCGCCGAACCCCGGTCCATGCCCGACACCGCGCTCGCCGGGTGGCTGCGCCGGCGTGGCTGCCGACGCATCGACTGGAACCCCGACTGGCACGACGACGCCCTCGGGCTGTTCCGGCCCGAGCGTTTCTTCGAGGACCTGGACCGCCAGGGCCTGGCGATCGAGCGCCTCGCCGACGACCGCGCCCGCGAGCAATGGGGCCAGCGCCTGCGCCGGATCCTGTTCGCCGACCCGCTCAACCACCCCATGCGCCTGTTCGACGCCAGCGGCCCGGCCCAGTTGCTGCGCCTGCTGGCCGGCGAGCACGCCGAGCCCGACCGGCGCGAGGACACCGCCTTCGGCGACGGCACCCTCTGGTTGCGACTGCCCGAACCCATGGCCCGCGCGGATGCGGATACCGACGAGGGCGGCGCCCGTATCAGCGTCCATGGCCAGCACACCGAGTCCGCCAGCACCGCCGACAACGCCAGCCGCCAGACAGTCGACGTGACCCCCAGCCTCGCGCTGGACGGTCACGTCATCGTCCCTGCCGTGGCCCCCGGGGCCGATGGCGCCGCGACTCCCCTGCGGCTTCAGGGGCATCACGGCTTCGATTTCGGGCGCGGAGAACTCGCGCTGGAGGCCATCCACCTGCCCGATCCTGCCCGGGCCGAGCCGGTGGTCGTTCCCTTCGGGCTCGCGGCGGAGCATCCCGACGCCTACTCCATCGGTCGCTACTGCCTCCGTATCGAGCCCGTCCTGCACGGCCATGCCGCTGTCTCCGTCACCCTTGGCCGGGGCGTTGGCCTGGACACCGCGGGTGGACGCCTGACCCTCAACGGGTTCGCGCCCGTCGAGCGCAACGGCGTCGACGCTCGCCTCGATGCCTTCGCCGGCACCGGCCTCGCCGCCCACAACCACTGCCGCCTGCTGTGGCAGCCACCCGAAGGCCTGCTCGCGCGCCTGCCCCGCTACCAGGCGCTGGCC
>NZ_ATUL01000058.1:0-1930 GCF_000420185.1 Thioalkalivibrio sp. ALR17-21
ATGACGGTAACCACTTACAATGACGGGAACCCAACCGGCCCCGACAAGCCCGGAACCCCGTCATTGCGAGGGTCCGAAGGACCCGTGGCAATCCGTCAGGGATCGTCCTTCCACGCTGCAAGGGCCCGCCGGGCGACGTCGCCGGGGAAGCCGCGACCGGCCAGGTGACGCAGCATGCGCGCTTCGTCCTCGCGGGCCTCGGGGGGTTGGCGGAAATGCCGTTCGAGCTGGCCGCGGGCCTGCTCGACCCAGTCGACCTCCAGCGCCTCGATGGCGAGGCTCACGGTGTCGCCATCGATCCCGTTGTGCGCGAGTTCGGCGCGGATGCGCTGCTCGCCGTAGCCCTGGCCGACGCGGTGGCGCGCCATGGACTCGGCGTAACGGGTCTCGTTGAGGTAATCCAGTTCGCGCGCACGCTCCAGTGCGGCATCCACCGCGTCCCGCTCGAAGCCGCGCTCCGCCAGCTTGCGCGCGAGCTCCGGTGCAGCGTGTTCGCGCCGCACCAGGAGCTTGAGCCCGGCCTCCAGGGCCGCCTCGGGATCGGCCGGGTCGACCGGCGCCCCGCCCTTACGACGGGCTTTCGGCATCCTCGACCGCCGCCTCGGCGTCGTCGTCCGTCCCCTTGCCGCCGGCCGACGGCAGATAACGCTCGCGCAGGTTGCGTTCGAGCTCCTCGGCCTTGTCCGGGTTGTCCTTCAGGAACTGCCGGGCATTCTCCTTGCCCTGCCCGATACGTTCGCCGTTGTAGCTGTACCAGGCCCCGGCCTTGTCGATCAGGCCTTCCTTCACGCCCATCTCGATCAGCTCACCCACGCGCGAGATCCCCTCGCCGTACAGGATCTCGAAATGCGCCTCCTTGAACGGCGGCGCCATCTTGTTCTTCACCACCTTCACGCGGGTCTCGTTGCCGATCACCTCGTCGCCCTTCTTGATCGCACCGATGCGACGGATATCCATGCGCACCGAGGAATAGAACTTGAGCGCGTTGCCGCCGGTGGTGGTTTCCGGGCTGCCGAACATCACGCCGATCTTCATGCGGATCTGGTTGATGAACACCACCAGCGTGTTCGAGCGCTTGATGTTGGCCGTGAGCTTGCGCAGCGCCTGCGACATCAGGCGCGCCTGCAGACCGACGTGCGAATCGCCCATCTCGCCCTCGATCTCGGCCTTGGGGGTGAGCGCCGCCACCGAGTCGACGATCACCACGTCCACCGCGCCCGAACGCACCAGCATGTCGGCGATCTCCAGCGCCTGCTCGCCGGTATCCGGCTGCGAGACCAGTAGATCGTCCACGTTCACGCCCAGCTTCTCGGCGTAGGTCGGATCCAGCGCGTGCTCGGCGTCCACAAACGCCGCCGTACCGCCGGCCTTCTGCGCCTCGGCCACCACCTGCAGGGTCAGGGTCGTCTTGCCCGAGGATTCCGGACCGTAGATCTCGACCACGCGCCCGCGCGGCACGCCGCCGATGCCCAGCGCCACATCCAGCGCCAGCGAACCGGTGGAGATCGAGGGCACATCCACCGCCTGGCGGTCCCCCATGCGCATCACGGCGCCCTTGCCGAACTGTTTCTCGATCTGACCCAGCGCGGCCGTCAGGGCCTTCTTGCGATTTTCGTCCACGGTTTGCCTCCGGAATGGATAATGCTCGGGCGGTTAGGTGCGGGAGTATCCCACAGGCGGGGGGGCGGACCCAAAGACATCCGAACTCGCCCGAAGGAACTCGCCCGAAGCAACTCCCCCGCCGCCTGACTCCGAGATCCCCACCCGCCCCACTTCTTTTGTGACTCATGCACCTTGACCAGCAACAACACATACGGGAGGGTTTTCCGACAAACAACGCCCTGACCACGGAGTGGTTAATGCCTTCTCGCAACGGACTGTTCTTCACCCTCGCGCGTGCGGGGGTGGACCCCGGGACCCTGCCCGCCGT
>NZ_ATUL01000059.1:0-1463 GCF_000420185.1 Thioalkalivibrio sp. ALR17-21
GCGAGCCGTTGCAGGGTGTCGGTGAACTGCCGGCGGTCGTCCTCGGCCAGGAAACTGACCGGATGGGCCGGCAGGAAGCTGTCCAGCACCCCGGCCTCCTCGGACAGCCGCCGGTTGCGCGCCTCGCGATCATCCATGGCGGCGATGTCGGCGAGGTCGTCGGCCGCGCCGTGCATCGCGGCGGCCGCCGTGGCATTGAGCAGCCAGAATTCGCCGGATCCGGTCAGGTAGGCGATATCTTCCCAGCTGGAGGTGTCACAGAGGGGGCGCGGGTCTTCGTGGAAGAGTTCGTCGTCCGCTCCACGCGGACACGGGGGCCAGACCTCGGTCGGGATGGAATGACTCATGTTCAAGCCTCCTTGCTTGCCGCAAAATCAAAATCCGGCAGTCGGCGCCGCCATTCCCGGGGCTGGTGGATGCCCGCTTCGCGAAGACGCCGAAGCTGTTCAAGCCGCTGCGGAGGGACATCCTCCAGCGCAATGCCGAGTTCGCGGCCGAGCCACCATGCCAATGGGGCATCGTCCAGCGCCTGGCACTGTTCGCCGTCCAGCACGGCCGCACGCTCCGCCTCGCGCGGTTCGTTCCCGGTCCAGCAGCGCCAGCCGCCCGTGGGCGTCGGCGTATACACCGCCCCAAGGACGTGCAGCCAGTGATCGAACTGCATGGATGGCGCCACGGCCAGCAACGCACTCCAGGCCTCCGGTCGCTGCAGCTGCACCAGCGACTGGCCTCCCCCGGCGTCGTCCAGCACGCTCAACCGCTGCAGAAGCTCGAGACAGGGCTCCGTGGCATCACCGGGTGGCAGCCACATCCAGCCAAGCCCCCGTTTCCGGCAAATCGATTCGGCCTGTTTCAGGGCGGGGCTGTCCACGCCCAGCCAGCCCACCCACGGGCCGTGCGCCGCCAGGGCGTCCAGTGCCGTACCGGCGAACAGGGGGATGATGCCGTCGGCACCGTCCAGGGCATAAAGGGCGCGAGCTTCTTCCGGGGCACGGCGCTGGTCGATGATGATCCCGAACCGTCCTGTCTTGCCGTCTTCCCCGGGCGTTTCGACGGTGTGCCCGCGCTCTCCGACGCGTGTCAGCCATTCGTGCATGGGCAGTCTTCCCTGGCGCATTCACCGGACTCCTTGTCCTTGCCACACAACACGATGCGGGCCGCCGCGCTGTTTGCGTAGATTTCGGGGTCGGGCCCGGCACCCTGTACCGCTTCCGGAGGCGGCTCGGCCTGCACGTGCCCCGGCAGTTCCGGCGCCTGCGCCTGCTGGCCGCTGCCGGATCCCGGGCTGCCGCCGGAGTTGAGGCGGACGCTCGGGCCGCTGAGGGTGACGCCGGAGGGGTCGACCTTGATGAAGCTGCCGCCGGCCTGGAGGGTGATCTCGGCGCCGGCGTCGAGGACGATCTTCGTGCCGGCGGCGTGGTGGATCTCCCGTCCGGCCTCGACGAGCTGGGCGGTGCCGAAGC
>NZ_ATUL01000060.1:0-1428 GCF_000420185.1 Thioalkalivibrio sp. ALR17-21
GGGCCCGATCGGCCAGGGGGCTGGCCTCCCACGGTGTAGGAGCGCAGCCCTCTGCGCGATGGGCGTGTCCAGGGCCCGATCGGCCAGGGGGCTGGCCTCCTACGGGGGGTGGCCGATCGGCGGGTCGGGAAATCAAGAAGATCAGGAAGGATGACGGAATGAAGATTGCGGTGGCCGGAACCGGTTATGTGGGCCTGTCGAATGCCGTGCTGCTGGCGCAGCACCACGAGGTGGTGGCGCTGGACGTGGTGCCGGAGAAGGTCGAGAAGATCAACCGGGGCGAATCGCCGATCATCGATGCCGAGATCGAGGAGTTCCTGGGCAACGGCTCCCTGAACCTGACCGCGACCCTGGATCCGCAGCAGGCGTACCAGGGCGCGGAGTTCATCATCATCGCCACGCCCACCGACTACGACCCGCAGACCAACTACTTCAATACCCGCTCGGTCGAATCCGTCATCCGCGACGTGCTGGCCATCAACCCGCACGCCACCATGGTGATCAAGTCCACCGTGCCCGTGGGCTACACGCGCGAGATCAAGGCGCAGATGGAGACCGACAACGTCGTGTTCTCGCCCGAGTTCCTGCGCGAGGGCCGGGCGCTGTACGACAACCTGCACCCGTCGCGGATCATCGTCGGTGAACAGTCCGATCGCGCCGAAACCTTTGCCAACCTGCTGGCCGAAGGCGCCGTGGACGACGACATCCCCATGCTGTTCACCAACTCCACCGAGGCCGAGGCGATCAAGCTGTTCGCCAACACCTACCTTGCCATGCGCGTGGCGTATTTCAACGAGCTGGACACCTACGCCGAGACCCACGGCCTGGATACCCGGCAGATCATCGACGGCGTGTGCCTGGACCCGCGCATTGGCAGCCACTACAACAACCCGTCGTTCGGCTACGGCGGCTACTGCCTGCCCAAGGACACCAAGCAGCTGCTGGCCAACTACGACGAGATCCCCAATAACATCGTCAAGGCCATCGTCGACGCCAACCGCACGCGCAAGGACTTCGTGGCCGATGCCGTGATCGCCCGCGATCCGAAGGTGGTCGGCATCTACCGCCTGGTGATGAAGAGCGGGTCCGACAACTTCCGCGCCTCCGCCATCCAGGGCGTGATGAAGCGCATCAAGGCCAAGGGCATCGAGGTGATCGTGTACGAGCCCGAGCTCCCGGACGACGAGTTCTACCGTTCCCGCGTCATCCGCGACCTCGAACAGTTCAAGCGCGAGGCGGACGTGATCGTCGCCAACCGCATCACCGACGACATCCGCGACCAGGCCGACAAGATCTACACCCGCGACCTCTTCAACAACGATTAACGCTCCGTAGGAGGCCAGCCCCCTGGCCGATCGGGCCTGTCCAGACCCCAATCGGCCGGAGGGCCGGCCTCCTACGGGGTGCCGGGTTGCCGCAGGAGGCCAG
>NZ_ATUL01000061.1:0-1359 GCF_000420185.1 Thioalkalivibrio sp. ALR17-21
CGAGCCCGAGCCCGAGCCCGAGCCCGAGCCCGAGCTGCCCACCGCGCAGGACGAAGCGCCGGTCGGTCTCTCGCTCGCGGAACGCCCTGGTGGTTTGACCTTCGACGAGGCCGTCCTCCAGGAGCAGGTACTCGGGCCGGACGCGGACGGGGAGATCCTCGACATCTTCCTGGAAGAAGCCGAGGAAGAAATCCAGAGCCTGGACGAGCAGTACCCGATCTGGCGTTCGGCACCGGGCGACATGGATACGCTTTCCATCGTGCGTCGTTCCTTCCACACGCTGAAGGGCTCCGGCCGCCTCGCGGGAGCGTTGCGGCTCGGCGAGTTCGCCTGGGTGGTGGAATCCTTCCTCAACCGGCTGCTCGAAGGCACCGATCAGGCGGATGGAGACACGCTCTCCGCCGTGGGCGATGCGGTGTCGGTGCTCCCCGGACTGGTGGCGGAGGTGCGTGACCAGAAGGGACCGGAAACGCCGGTCCTCGATATTGTACTGCGCCTGGACGCCCTGGCCGCCGGCGAGCCCGCCGCGACCGCTACGGACGCAGAGCCGGCCCCGGCGGCGGCGCCTCCGGCAGGCGCCGGGGACGATCTTGCGGCCCTGGCGCGCAGCATGGAGGCCCTGGATGCTCCCGACGAGCCCGAGCCCGAGCCCGAGCCCGAGCCCGAGCTTGAGCTCGAAGGCGGGCTCGAGCACGACTCGCTGATCGAACTCGAGTCTCCGGTCCCGGAGGGCGACGCATCCGCCCCGGAGCCGGGCTCTGGCAAGGAATGGCCGGCGACGGACCAGGAAGAAGGTCATGTACTTGACGTCCCGGCGGACGAGGACGAGGCACCGGCGGAGGAGCCGGCGATCGACCCGCAGCTGTGGGAGGTCTTCTCGGCCGAGGCCCTCAGTCATCTGGACACGGTTCGGTCGTGGCTGGAGGAAGCGGAGGCTGGCCCGCCGCGCCCGCCGAGCTATGCGCTGGAGCGGGCCCTGCATACCCTGCACGGCAGCGCGCGCACCGCGGGCGTCTCGACCGCGCATTCGGTGTGTCGTCCGTTCGAAAACCTGGTGCACCTGCATCGCGAGATGGAGGAACCGCTGGGCCCGCAGGCCATTGAGCTGCTGCGTCGAGTGGCCGACCACCTCGGTGCGGTGGTCGAATCGCCGGTGCCACCTCCGGTAGCTCGGCTCGAGACGCCGCCGGAATGGGTGAACGAGGTCGAGGGCCTGTTCGCCGAAGCCCAGGACCGCTGGAATCGGCCGTCCGGGGGGCTGGAAGCCGAGGCGCTCGCCGAGGTTACGGGCGACCTTAAATCGGAGACCGAGCTCGAACCGGAGCCGGAGCCAGAGCCAGAGCCAGAGCCAGAGCCGGA
>NZ_ATUL01000062.1:0-1257 GCF_000420185.1 Thioalkalivibrio sp. ALR17-21
TCGGTGAGGTATTCGATCTCGGTGCAGCGCAGTTCGCCGGCGATCACGTTGAAGATGAGCAGCTGGGTCCCGCGTTCGGCCAGCGGGACCAGGGCGCCGACCACGCCGGTGTCGTTCAGCCCGGGTTCGCCCCGGGCGTCGCCTTCCTCGGCCGGCGGGCGCACCAGCGTGCCCAGCAGTTCCTGGAACGCCTGGTCGCAGGCGTAGCACACTTCCGGGGCGCGCAGCCCCTGTACCCGTTCGCAGGCCGCGCGGATGTCGTCATCCGGCAGCATGGTGCGTTCGGGCGGCAGGGTTACGCGGTTGGCGCTGCCGTTGGGCAGCAGCCGCGGCACCGACTCGCGGCAGGAGGGACAGTGCCAGGTGGCTACGCGCAGATTCGCGATCAGATTCCAGGAAAGGCGTATTTGGTAAGTGTTGCGGCGTTGGTGACGCGCTCACTCCCGATGACGAGCAACTGTGTGTAAAATTGGCCGAGCTCGGTAGGGAGGCGATGCGAAACATGGAAGCAACCAAGACTCCCAAAGCGCAGGCACACGACCTGATCGACGAACTTCCGGACAACGCCAGTTGGGAGGACGTCGTGTATCGCCTGGAGCTGCATGCGTCCATCGAACGCGGACTGGCCGATAGTGAGGGCGGGCGTGTGATGCCGCAGGTGGAGGTGGAGCGGCGGTTCGGCCTGCGGCGGTGAGCGCGGTTCACTGGACGGATGAGGCGCTTGCGTGCCTTGATGGAGCTGCATGCGCACATCGGCTCCGTGGATCCGGCAGCGGCCGCCCGGATGATCGAGCGCCTCCTTGCTCGTACTCGTCAATTACCCGACCATCCGCTGAGTGGTCGAACCGTTCCCGATTATCGTCGCGCCGACTTGCGCGAGTTGCTCGAGCGCCCTTACTGGATCATTGACCGTGTGTCGCCCGGGCAAATCGAGATCATTACCATCAAGCATTACCGTCAGCGCCTGCCACATCAACCCGAAGCTCTCGCGAGAAGCACCGACGCTAACTGATGTCGCATTCGCCACATTGAAAGTGTCACGTTTGGGGAGGGCTGGCGGGGCGGCCTTGGTCCGCTGTGCTTGAGGTGTTATGAGGGTGAGTCACTGCCTGCATGCAGTTCGGCCAAGTGTCGCTCGTACAGCTCCCAGATCCGCGGGGCAATCGCCCCGCGTGATCCGGGGTAGGTGAGGCGGTCGGGGTCGAAATCGGTGAGGTATTCGATCTCGGTGCAGCGCAGTTCGCCGGCGATCACGTT
>NZ_ATUL01000063.1:0-1224 GCF_000420185.1 Thioalkalivibrio sp. ALR17-21
GCCGGATCGGCCAGAGGCTGGCCTCCTTGTGTGTCGTCGCAGAGGGAGCGCTACCATCTGTGGCACCGGGCTCGGGGTAACCCGTTGGCCTCCTGAGGTCTTGAACCTGCTCCGTAGATCGGTCCCCGCGCCCTTCTCATCTCGAAGTTTGAACGGTATCCAAGCCCCCCGTGAAGGACGGGTGAGGCTGTACGGACAAGGCGAGAGGACGAGATGGCTCATATCGGCATTGATGTCAGCAAGAACAAGCTCGACTGCATGTGGGTTCGGGATCTGGAGGCGGGCAAGGTCAAGCCCAAGGTGTTTCCGAACCGTCGAGATCAGTACCCGGAACTGCTGCACTGGCTCGAACGCAACACCGGCGAGCCACCCGAGGCCCTGCACGTGTACCTGGAAGCGACCGGCATCTATCACGAGCCGCTGGCGTACTGGCTGCATGAGCACGGCGTGCGGGTGCATTTGCTGAACCCGGCCCAGGTGCGTTTCCACGCCCAGGGCATGGGGGTGCGCAACAAGACGGATCGCAAGGACAGTATGATGCTGGCGCGCTACGGCATCGAACGCGCGCCTGCGCCGTGGCAGCCGGAACCCCCGGAGGTGCGGGAACTGAAGCGTCTTCTGGGGCGACTGGAAGCGCTGGAGCAGGATATCCGGCGCGAGGAGAACCGGCTGGAGAAGGCGCAGTTCAATGAGGACGCGCTGGCCCAGGAGTCGATCGGCAACGTGCTGGAGGCCCTGCGCGAGGAGCATCGTCGGCTGCAGCAGCAGATCGATGACCACTTCAACGCGCACGACCACCTCAAGCGGGACCGGGCCTTGCTGGAGAGCATCCCCGGTATCGGCCGGGTGTTGTCGGCCTCGATGACCGCGACGTTGCGCAGCCGTGCGTTTCGGAGTGCCCGTCAGGCGGCGGCGTTCCACGGGCTGGTGCCGGTCCAGCAGGAGTCGGGCACCTCGATCCAGCGGCAACCGCGGCTGGCGAAGACGGGGTCAAGCGGTCTGCGACGCAAGCTCTACATGGCAGCGATCGCCGCCGCGCATCACAACGCCGACGTTCGGGATCAATACCAGCGCCTGTTGCGGCGCGGGAAGGCGAAGATGGCCGCGATCGGCGCCGCAATGCGGAAGTTGCTCCACATCGCCTTCGGTGTGCTGAAGTCGCAGCAGCCGTACCAACCTCGCTGTAGCACCGGTTGCAACCAGTAAGCGAGACACGGTATCTAC
>NZ_ATUL01000064.1:0-1047 GCF_000420185.1 Thioalkalivibrio sp. ALR17-21
GAACGCCGAAGGGCCCAGGCCCGCTTCCCCTGGCGAAATCAACGCTGCCGGCTCACCCCGCAGATCGGCCGCATCGGCATGGACGCCTACCGCCAGCAGCAGGCCCGGCTCCAGCCGGACCCGGCGGCATGATGAACCCCTTCGTGATCGGCCGGCGCCAACTGCTGCCACGGGAGAGCGCCGTGCGTTTTCTGGTCCGGCGCCGGGTCGCCGAGGAGCAGGTCGAGATGGGCGGCGTCTCCGTCTCGTCCAGCGCCCGATTGCGGATCGCCCTGCAGGCGCGCATCCAGTGGGAGGGGGGCGAGATGGTCCTGCCCACCCCGGCGCTGACGCAGTACGAGCCCTACCGGGACGGCGAGCATGGCGAGCCACCGGGTCGAGCGCAGCGCACGGTCAACAATCCCTTTACTGCGCTCGTCAAACAATTGACCGGGCGCTCACAGGACCCGCTGTACTGGCACATCCAGGAGTTCGACGTATGAGCCGCCCCGACCCCTCCGGCGACTACGGCCCCGGGGCCTATCGCTCGGATGCCATCCCGCCGCTGCCCGCCCCGCCGAGGGCGCGGGACCGCTTCGGCGAGACCCTGCTGCCGTTCGGCGACTACGCCCATATCGACCCCCACCAGCGGGTACTGGAAGACGCCGAGTTCGTGCAGCACCAGGAACAGCAGGACCCGGAGTTCTACCAGTCGGACGACTGGTGGTGGGATCACGAGCGGATCCGCTTCCTGAAAAGCCAGCTGGGGCTTTCCGTGCTGATACTCGCGGTTCCGGTGGTCTATGTTTTCGCCCTGCTGGCCATTCCGCTTTTCATTACAGATCAGATACGCGACCCTCTGTTTGAGTACAACGAGTCACTAGCACCCACGGTAATCTTCTTTATTCTGGGGGCCGGCGTTCTGGGCGCACTAGTGATCGGTGCCTACACCACCCAACCCCTGATGATCGGCCTGATCCACCTCGGCGCCTTCCTGCTCAAGCCGTTCCACGGGGTCATCGCCGCCCGCAGCCAGCGCTACCTGGACAACCGCAGCAGCGAGTTCAA
>NZ_ATUL01000065.1:0-1037 GCF_000420185.1 Thioalkalivibrio sp. ALR17-21
TCCTCCAGCGAGGAGGCCTGTTCCTCGGTGCGCTGGGACAGATCGGTGTTGCCCTGGGCGATCTCGGAGGAGGCTGAACGCACGTTGTTGGCACCCTCCAGGATCTGCCCGACCAGTCCGTCGAGGTGATCCATGGAACTGTTGATGGCTTCCTGCATGCGACCGAATTCGCCCTGGTATTCGCCCTGCATGCGCACCGTCAGTTCACCCTCCGCGAGGGCCTGCACGGCGCGGATGGCCTCATCGACGGGTTCCTTGACCGAGTCGACCAGCCGGTTCAGTTCATCGCCCAGTTGCTGGACGAAGCCGTCCATCTGGTCGGTGTCGATGCGTTCATCCAGGCGCCCCTCCAGCACCTCCCGGATGAGCCTTTCGATCTGGCTCTCGGCATCACGCTGAGCAGTCAGGTCGAACCACTCCAGTGTGTTGCCCAGGAACTCGCCTTCTTCGGAGTTCTCCCCGGTCACGTGGACCTTGAGCACCGCCTCGCCAACGGTATATTCGCGGTCGATGCCTTCCTCGCGGCAGGCGTCCATGGTCGAGCGTTCGGGAATCAACTGGGGGAAGACCCGGTCCAGGCGCTCGCCTTCCGAGACCGCGGGCGTGCCGCCGGCGGCACGGATGTCGCCGGAGCGCTCCTGCAGCAGCCGTTTCATCGGCTCGTTCATGTAATTGATGGTCCAGTCCGGGCGGATCATCATGAACGGCTGGGTGGCGGTATCCACCGCCCAGCGCATGCGCACCAGTTCGTTGTATTCGTCCGCGGGGATGGTAATGCCTTCCGCGTTGCTTTCAGCCGCCATGTTGCTCTCCTGGTCCGGAATCGGTTGGGCTCCGCCGGTCCGGCGGAACGAAACGTTCGCTTGGGGCGGCGCGGGTGCGTCGCCGGGTTACGGGCAGCGGGGCTTACCGGATCGGTCCGCGCCCCGTGCGGTTCAGAACTCTTCCCATTCTTCGCTGCTGTCCGCGGTGGCGGACTTCTGCTGCGTCCGGGCGCGCGGGGCCGGCTTCTTCTTCTCCTCTTCCTTCTTCGCGGC